>CAZGVF010000011.1:0-20380 GCA_964528925.1 uncultured Paludibacteraceae bacterium
CGACTTTACAAATTGCATAGATTTTGGTCGATTTTTATGCAGATTATAAAATCGCGAGGTAAATCAAAATTCCGAATCATTGAACAAGAGCGGCTTTCGATTTGGTTCGAAAGCCGCTCTCTATAAACTATAACCTCTAAACGCTAACCTATCTCACAATCACCTTCTGGGCAGTATTGCCAATTTTCACGATGTAAATACCGCTGAGCGAGCCGTTCATTTCGGTAACATCGAGACCAAGCACGGTGAAAATGCGCATGTCATCGGTGCCATAAATGCGACCATCGGCAGCAAAAACATCAACTGCTGGAGCGGCAACCTGCTCAATAGGAGTAGCGGAGCACGAGGCATTCAGAGTCACATTTTTTATCTGCCAGCACGAAGCCTCGGCCATTGTGGCAGCCACATATTTGAAGGCAAAGTGCATATTTTCAACCAAAAATTCTTTAGGGACAGCAATTTTGCCCGAATTAACGAATGTCCAATTGGTTCCCACTGGGTAGGTAGGAATGGTTACCTGAGTCCAAGTGGCAGCCGCTGGCGCGCCGTCAATATAATCGGCCGACATCCACAAGGTTTGCATGGTAGTTTTGTTGGCGGCAGTGCCTTTGTTTGCCGCGTGATCGAATGTTAGCGTAGCCTCTTTGTGCTTCGACAGGTCTAACGCTGGCGAGACGAGCCAATCCTCGTTATTGTCGGATTGCGCACCGTACATTTTGGCACATTTGTAACTTTTGTCGATATACCAGTCGTTTTTGCCACTCACATTTATCGACGAAAATCCACCAAGCGATGTCGCAAAAGTCTCGCTAAATGCCAAATCTTCACAAGGTTTATCTTCGCTGCCGTCCGAATTCAGTTTCAGGCCAACCAAATACGGATCGTGATCGGAATAGCGATACGAATAGTTGTACGATGCGCCATCGCTACATGCCGTGCAGATATGGAAGACGCCAGCACCAGTTATTTGCGCCGCCATGGCGCTGTTGGCAAATGCGTGGTCGATAAGCTGTCCGTTGCCCAAGTAGCAGTGCGATATCGATGCAGAATCGAAACGCAGCAGTTGTTCTTCGTAACCCGCATCGACAATCAGTTTCAACGGATCTTCGCCAATTTCGCAGTTCAAGTCGCCCATTATCAAAATGTCGGGATCGGCGGTAACATATTTCATTTTGTTTATCAAATCGGTGGCTTCCGATACGCGTTTGGCATTATCTACAGAGTCTGTGCCAGTTTTTGCCTTGAAGTGATTCATGCTCAACGTGAAACGCTCGCCCGTGGCCAACTCTTCGAACATTTGGTAGCGCATGGTGTATTTGTAGTAGGTTTGCGATGTGCTGGCATTGTTCGAGCCAACGGTTTTCACCTTATCTTTGCGATAGATAAAGCCCGATTTCACGAACGAATAAGTGTCGTCCGAAATGCCATCGACCACATAGGCATAAGGTCGATCGACAGTGCGCCCATTGAGCGAATCAGTCAGCACTTGCAGCACCGTGTCGTTGGCTTCGAGTTCGCACATGGCATAAATATCAGCATCGATAAAACGATACACTTCTGCAATTTGTTGCGTCTTTGCTATGAGTTGCGCTTGTGTGTAATTCGCTTTTGGATTATTCGCAATGTGCATGTAGTAGTTGCGCATGTTTTGTGCGCACACCACCAGCGAAGGCTCGCCAACATCTGGCAGCGCCACTACGCCCGCAACTTTTATATTTTTTACCATCCATCTATCAGCTGCTGCACGAGTTGATTTATAGCGGAATGCTATATTAGTGGCTGTAAGTGGAATAGAGATTTCTCCAGACGAAACAAACACCGAATCAGGCGTTGGATAGTTAGGAATATCAACCTGCGTCCATTCCAAAGAGTCGAACGTTTCGCTCGGATTGGTAGCGTAGTACAGACGAAACTCGTTGGAAAGATCGCCTCTTTGCGTATATGTGGCGTGTTTGAACGAAACATTAGCCGATGCGCAACCCGCCAAATCGAGAGCAGGCGAAATGAGCCACGAATCGGTAGACCAGAATCCCGCCTTAGCGTAACCACTTGCCGTAAAGCAAGCATTTGTTTTATCAACAAACCACACAGAATCGCCTACAAGACGATTTGTTTGCAAAGTGGTCAAAGAAAAATCGCCATATCCCGAGATGATGAACGTGCTAAACACCGTTTTCTCGATAGCATTGACCGAGAGTGTAGCGCACAAGGCGACTACAAAGAGTAAAATTTTTGTCTGTTTCATATTAGATTAATGTTTAAGGTTTACAAAGTTGTATCACAAATGCAAAGGTACTATTTTTTCTTAGAAACACAAGCAAAAGGCAAAAATCAGAAAAAAAACGCAATTCCCTGTCTTTATTCTTTTATCTTTATTCCTTACTCCTCTAACTCTCACCTATAAACTATAAACTATAACCTCTAAATTTCCGCCACATCTCTTCGCACAGCGCCACTTTTTCGGGCATTGGCAGCGTAGCATCAATCCAGCAAATCTGGTGTCCGCGGCGCTCCATGCCACGAAACCAAGTCATCTGCCGTTTGGCAAACTGATGTATGGCAATTTCGAGTTGGCGCACCATCTCGTCGTAGGTAAGTTTTCCCGTCAGATAATTGGTTACGAATTTATATTCAAGGCCGTAATAGGTCAAGTCCTCCACCGCTATTCCGCTATCAATCAAGCGTTTAACTTCGTCAACCATGCCTTCGTCGAGGCGTTTGCGCAGTCGTTTGCTAATGCGTTGGCGGCGCAGTTCGCGATCGAGCGCAAGTCCGATGGTGAGCGAGCGCATTGGGCGGTTTTCGGTCGACATTTCGGGGTGTTGGCGCACAAAATCGGCTATCTCTATGGCACGAATGGCGCGCTGCGGTGTGTCGACATCGGTGGTGTTGTGCAACGTTTTGTAGCCGCTCAAAATCTGCGTGAGTTCCGCCAACGACTTATCGACCAAAGTCTTGCGCAATTCGGCATTTTCTGGCACCGCCACCAGACTGTAACCGCCAATGGCAGCCTCCACATAAAGTCCCGAGCCACCGCAGAGAATGGGCGTTTTCTGTCGCGCCACAATGTCGGCATAAACCGCTGCAAAATCGCGCTGAAACTCGTACAGATTGTACTTGTAACCCGCGTCAGCAATATCTACCAAATGGTGCGGCACAGTGCGGCCATCGATGGTATAATCGGCCAAATCCTTGCCTGTGCCGATGTCCATACCGCGGTACACTTGGCGCGAGTCGGCACTGATAACCTCGCCATCGATGCGCAAAGCCAAGGTCGCCGCCAGAGCCGTCTTGCCTGTGGCCGTCGGACCAACAATCGTCAGTATTTCGCGCTGATTTTCTGCCATCATCACTCCCCTATTTTGAAAATAAAAACAGCCAACGGCACAAGGTCATCAGCTGTTTGATATTTCAGATTGCAAATTTCAGATTTCAAATTAGTAGCAAGTCGCAAGATATGAGTCGCAAGAATTAGTTAGTGCATCTAAAAAAATCTTAATTCTAAATTCATAATTCTTAATTAGCTCCACTCCTAATTCCTAACTTTTCAATCGTTGTTCCAGCTCTTTCACGCTCATGCGGAAACTCTTGTCGGTGTCCATCAGGTCGTTCACTACGCCGCAAGCGTGCAGCACGGTGGCATGGTCGCGACCGCCAATCAGTTTGCCGATGGCCGAGAGCGAACTTTTGGTGTACTGTTTTGCCAGATACATGGCCACTTGGCGCGCCGTAGCGATTTCGCGTTTGCGCGTTTTCGACATGAACGCCTCGAGCGGCAGCGCAAAATAGTCGCACACCATATCTCTGATTTTCTCCACCGAAATGGTGTTTTGCGAGGTCGAGACCACTTTACCAACCACTTTTTCAGCCAAATCGAGGTTAATATCCTCGTCGGTGAGCGTGGCGTGGGCCAGCAGCGACACCAGCACGCCTTCCAAATTACGCACGCTGTCTGTCACATTTTCGGCGATGTAGTCGATCACATCTTCTGGTACATCGAGACCATCTTTGTAGATTTTGCTCTTCAAAATGGCTTTGCGTAGTTCAAAATCTGGCATCTCAATTTCGGCGCTCAAGCCCCATTTGAAACGGGTGAGCAGACGCTCTTCCATGCCTTCGAGTGAACCAGGAGCGCGGTCGCAAGTCATTATTATCTGCTTGCCGTTTTGGTGCAGATGGTTGAAAATGTTGAAGAATGTTTTTTGCGTGCCGGGCTTATCCATAAATTCGTGGATATCGTCCAAAATCAGCACGTCGATGTTGCTATAGAAGTTCAGAAAATCGTTCTGCTCGTTACGGCGAACGGCGTCGGTGTACTGAATTTGGAACAGGTTAGCCGACACATAAAGCACGCGTTTTTCAGGATAAAGTTGTTTGGCCATCAAGCCAATGGCGTTGACCAAGTGCGTTTTGCCCACGCCCGATTTTCCGTAGAGAAACAGCGGATTGAAAATGGTTTTGCCCGGTTCGTTGGCAATGCTCACGCCAGCGGCGCGCGCCAGCTTGTTGCTCGAACCTTCAATATAGGTATTGAAATTGTAGGCGGCGTTCAGTTGCGGATCGATCTCCTCCTGAGCCACGCGCTGAAATGGGCTGTTGATGACCGAATGTTGCACCTGCGGCTTCTCTACCACGCCTTCGGCAGCGGGCAGCGTAGTGGTTGCGGTGGCAGTCTCCTTCACACGGTAGAGCAATTTTGTACCTTCGCCGGCTTCGCGATAGAGCGTAACGCGCAGCAGTTCGGCAAATTTCTCCTCGATATACTCGTAGAAAAACATGCTCGGCACTTGCAGCACAAGTTCGTTGTTTTCGTATTTAAGTGGTACAATTGGCTCAAACCATGTGGTGTACGAAGCCTCGGGAATGTTGTCTTTTACCACTTTCAAACATCTGCTCCACAGTTCTTGGGGTGTCATCATTTTCTTTGTCCCTTTGTAAAAATTCTAGATACTCTTTTTTCAAAAAAAATTGCTCGCTGGTTGTTTATATCTTTTTCGATAAACTTATCAACAATTTTTCCGCTGCAAAGTTCGCACTCTTTTTTGGAAGAAAAAAACTGGGTCGTTTTTCGGGAAAATTTTAACAATTTAACCGCCTAGTTTTCAGCGTTTTAATCCGACCTTTGAAAGTCAAACAGTTAAGTCTAATTACTTAACAATCAAGCAGTTACAAACAAATTTTATTAGTCCAAAACTTGGGAGAAAAAACTTGCGAACTGCTTGAAATTGGGGCAGTTCGCAGTTCATTTTTTGGGTCACGAAAAAAAGTGATTTTATTTCGTTATTTAGATTCAGTCTAAATAAAGATCCACTAAAATCGTTGCTACTTTTGCTTCTTTTCACGTGCGCCGAAGAGCGAAAAATGCACATATCGCTTCGGATTTGCTTTCAAGTCGACAACCAAATCGTTCACGCTGTTCACAGTTGTGTTGATGTTGTTGTAGAGTGCATTGTCGTTCATCAGTTTGCCGATGGTGCCTTCGTTGGAGTTCAATTTGTCGGAGAAAATTTGCAAATTGTTCACCGTGTGGTCGATGCGAGCAAAAAGTTCGGCGAACTCTATCTGTTTCAGGTCGCCCGACACTTTGCGCAGGTCGCCCGTGATGGTGTTCACGTCGCTCACAATTTGCGGCACTTGGTTGTTCATCACATATTTCAGTTTGGCCGACGACACGCGCAAATCGGCCGTGATGCTTTCAATGCTCTTCAAGCTGTTTTTCAGCTCTTGCGATTTGGCGATGTCGTTCAACGACTCTAGCACCGAATCGACGCGCGCAATGGTGCCATCGAGTTTTGGTACAAGTTCTTGCACCGATGCCATCAATCCGCCATCGATGCGCGTTTCGATAGTGTCGCCCGAGGCGTAGAAGGTCGTGGGATCGTCGCCACAAACGATGTCGAGGATTTTGCCACCAAGCAGACCGTCGTCGCGCAGCACTAACTGAGTGCCAGCGGGCATTTTTACGGCCTCATCGACCAAAACGGTGACGGTGAATGGCTGTTCGAGCGACAGGTCGTAGGTGATTTCGCTCACCTGCCCCACTTTGTAGCCGCGCACCATCACATTGTTCGACACCACAAGCCCATCGAGCCTGTCGAATTTGGCATAGTAGCGATTGCCAGGCTCAAACACATTGATGCCTTTTAAGTAGTTGATTCCCACCACAATACATACGATGGTGATGATGAAAGCGAGTGCAATTTTCACTTCGCGGGTGAATATTTTTTTCATAGTCGAAAAGTGTATAAAGTCTGAAAGTTAAAAGTGTATAAAGTTGAAAGTCTATAAAGTCAAAAGTTTGTAAAGTAGGGACGCGGCATGCCACGTTCAATTTGAAATCTGAAATTTGCGGTTCGACAGGCTCACCGCCCTATCATTTTCTGGAATTTATAATTTTTGCCTCCTGCATTGTAATTTTTTTGCCCTGATAAAATGCCACCATAAATGCCTGCGGGAATTTTCCACTGATTTCGGACTTGGTTTTCTGCATCAATCCGAGGTTTGTGTTCGAACCGTAGGTGTATTTGAATACGCCATCTTCCTCGTAATAGTCGCACTTCAAACCCTTGAAACGCGCATCGTTAGGGTCGGTAATTTTGGTGCTGGTGCTGAAAATCTGCAGTTTGTAGACCGCCTTCACGCCTTGCACATATTCCACACTAAGCGACTGATCGTCAGTCTTTTTGCTATTTTCCGAAGGCTTAGTCGTCTGTTTTTTGTTGTCAGTTTTCGACTGTTTTTTCACAGGTGCATCGTCGGCTGGGCGCTCCACTATCGAGGCAGTATTTTTACGATCGAATTCGTGCTTGTAATGCTCGAAAGCGCGGTAGATGGCCGCCGACAAATCTTGCTGACCTTTGGCCGAGAGCAGATATTTTTCCTCGTCGCGATTTGAGATGAAGCCCAATTCCACCAGCACGCTCGGCATTTTGGTTTGGTGAAGCACCCAAAAATTTTCCTGCCGCACACCACGATTGTAGCGTTTCAGCGCAGTGAATTCGTCCTGCGCGTACGCCGCCATTTCTATGCTTTGGTCGCTAAATTTGGACTGCATAAACTCGAACATGATGTACGATTCGGGCGATTCAGGATCGAAACCTTGGTAACGCTCCTTGTAGCCGTCCTCGAGCAAGATTACGGAGTTCTCGCGCTTCGCCACTTCGAAGTTGGCATCCGATTTCGACAGACCGATGGTGTAGGTTTCGGCACCGTAGGGCGCGCTCGACTTCGATGAATTGACGTGAATGGAGATGAACAGGTCGCCATTGGCTTGGTTGGCAATGTTGCAGCGATCTTGCAACGCCACAAACACATCTTCGTCGCGCGTGTAGATCACCTTCACTTCGGGCATTTTCGAGTCGACCAGTTTGCCGAGTTGCAGCGCCACATTCAGGTTGATGTCTTTTTCGCGCCCACGAGCGCCAAGTGCGCCAGGATCGCGCCCGCCATGACCCGCGTCGATCACCAAGGTGAAAGGCTTTGCCACAGCCAACAGAGCCGCCGCACAAAATATAATCAGTGAAAAAAATCGCTTCATTTTTCCGTTCAAATGCTATCCAATTAACCTTTATTATGCAACGATTTTGCCATCGACAACATATTAAGGGTGTAATCAATCTGCAAAGGTACACATTTTTTTCGAGAAAACAGAGAGAAAATTGGCGCAAAATTTGCAGATTTTTAGGCAAAAATATACGATATATTTCGTAACTTTGCATTTTATGCGCGCGTTGCGCTAGCACAAACTTAAAGTATTGAGGTTCAGGAGATTAACAGCAGCAATAGTTCTTTTGGCCGTTGGCATTTCGCCCATTTTTGCAGACGAAATGACGCCAACGGATTCGTTGCGTGCGCCCGAAACGACCTCTTTGCCCGACACGACCACGGCTACAGTCGCTCCAGATAGCGTAAAAATGCCGCAAAAACGCACCAAAAACGACGACATCGACGCGCCAATTCACTACAAATGTAACGACTCCATCATTTTCTACGGCACAGGCGTAGGATTTTTGTACGGCAGCGGCAATGTGCGCTACGCTCAACAACGCCCAATAGAACTTGAAGCCGAAGTAATCCGCATGAACATGGACAGCAGCACCGTCTATGCCATGGGACGCACCGACAGCGTGGGCAACGATGTGGGATTGCCCGTGTTCAAAGATGGCGACCAGCCCTATTCGTCGAAAGAGATGTCGTACAATTTCCGCACGCGGCGCGGATTCATTCGTGGTGGTGTTACGCAGCAGGGCGAGGGCTACATTGTGGCCGACAAAGCCAAGCGCCTCGAAAATGAAGATATGTTTATGCAAGGCGGCAAATACACCACTTGCGACGACCACGATCACCCGCATTTCTACCTGCAACTGACCAAAGCCAAAGTGCGTCCAGGAAGCCACATTGCTGCAGGTCCAGCCTACCTTGTGCTGGCCGATGTGCCGCTGCCGTTGGCGGTTCCGTTCGGATTTTTCCCGTTCACATCGAGCTATTCGTCGGGCATCATCATGCCATCGTATGGCGACGAGATGGAGCGCGGACTTTTCTTGAAAAATGGCGGTTACTACTTTGCCATCAGCGACCACATCGACCTTGAACTAACGGGCGAAATCTACACAAAAGGCACTTGGGGCGTGCAGTTGGGTAGCACCTACGCACTGCGCTACAAATTCAGCGGCAACTTCCGCGCCACCTATCGCGAAGATGTTTACGGCGAAAAAGACATGCCCGACTACAAGAAATATCGCAATTTCAAGCTGAGTTGGACGCACCGCCAAGATGCCAAAGCGAGCCAATACTCCACTTTTTCGGCGAATGTCGATTTTTCGACCAGCGGCTACAACCACAGCAATGTGAACAACTACTACAATCCCGCCGAGCAATCGAAAAACATCACCAGTTCGAGTGTGAGCTACACGCAACGTTTTCCAGAAAGTCCGTGGAGCATTTCGGTAAACGCCCTTGTGTCGCAGCGTTCGCAGGATTCCACCATTTCGCTCACGTTGCCAAACCTGACGGTGAACATGAGCCGCGTGTACCCATTCAAACGCAAAAATCCCGTCGGAAAAGAGCGTTTCTACGAAAAAATCTACCTGAGTTACAACATGACTTTCGCCAACAGCATCAGCTGCAAAGAGAGCGAATTCACACAAAAGAAATTTAAGGATTGGCGCAACGCCGTGATGCACAAACTGCCCATTGCAGCCTCGTTCACGCTGTTCAAATACTTAACCGTAACGCCAAGTTTCACCTTCCAAGATCGCATGTATTTCAACAAAGTGAACCGTTCGTGGGACAAGCAGGCGCAGCAAGAGGTGCTCGACACGGTTTCGGGATTTTACAACGTGTACGATTTCACGGCGGGCATCACACTGCAGACAAAATTGTATGGTTACTACACGCCCATTCGCAAACTTTTTGGCGACAAAGTTGACCGCATTCGCCACGTGTTGACGCCGACGGTTTCGTTCAACTATCACCCCGATTGGGAGGACAAAATGTGGAAATTCTACGACACCTACGACAGGGTGATAGTCGATAAAGACAATGCCGACAAAGTGCGCCACGAGATGGTAACCTATTCGCCCTACTCTAACGGCATGTATGGCGTGCCATCGCGCGGCATGCAAGGGTCGCTCAACTGGTCGCTGCAAAACAACGTGGAGATGAAGGTGATAGACCGCAAAAAGACCGAGGAAGAAGGCACCACACAATATAAGAAGGTGAGTCTTATCGACAACTTCACCATTTCGGGCGGATACAACTTTGCGGCCGACTCGCTGCGACTGCAAAACTTCAACACCAGCCTGCGTTTGAAACTCACAAAATCGTTTTCGCTGAACCTTTCTGGCTCGTGGGATCCTTATAAATATGGTCTGAACGACTATGGTAACCCAATAAAAATCAACGAGTTGCGCAATTTCCCGCGATTCCTTGGCACAAGCACCTCGTTCCAATACACCATCGACAACAACACCTTCAAAAAGAAGGACAAAAAGAGCGATTCCGACGAAGAGAACGACCCAATGGCCAACGATGTAGATTTCAACATGGACGAGCCATCGAACATCGACAAAGAGGCACAAAAAGACAAGTCGGAAAATGTTACAGCCGACAGCGAAGGCTACACAAAACCCGAATTTTCGTGGAGTTTCACCATCAACTACTCGGTGGCATGGCGCACTGGCAGCAAATTCGACTACGAAAAGATGGTCTACAAGCGCGAATGGACGCACAATCTCAGTTTCTCGGGACATGTGAACCCCACGCCAAAATGGAAAATAAACTACAGCGGCTCGTTCGACCTGAAAGAGCTGAAAGTGACGCAAATGACCTTCTCAATAGTGCGCGATCTGCACTGTTGGCGACTTTCGGCCAGCGTTTCACCGTTCGGACTCTACAAATCGTACCTAGTAACCATTGGCGTGAATGCCTCGATGCTGCAAGATCTGAAATACGAAAAACGCAGCGACAACAGCCGCAATGCCACCTGGTTCTAATTTAGAATTATGAATTTAGAATTAAGAATTCGGGGAAACCGTGGGCAATACGACTAATTAAACAATTGGAAATTAGATAATTAAACAATTTTGACAATATGAAAATCTCGAACAACTTACTTGTGTCGGTCGACTACAAACTGTATGTGAAAAATGACGACGGCAGCATGGAACTGATGGAAGAGACCGAAGTGGGCGAACCGCTGAAATTCTTCTTCGGAATGGGCATGATGCTGCAAAAATTTGAGGACAATCTAGAAGGACTCGATCAAGGCGACACCTTCGATTTTATGATTCCTTGTGCCGATGCCTACGGCGAATACGACGATGCCAGCGTGCTCGATTTGCCGCGCAACATTTTCGAAATCAATGGCAAAATCGACGAAAAAGGCGTCTATCCCGGAGCCATTGTGCCGCTGATGGACAGCGAAGGTCACCGCATCAACGCCGAAGTGGTGGAAGTGCGCCCCGATGCCGTGAAAGTGGACTTGAATCACCCACTCTCGGGCGAAGATCTCTATTTCAAAGGCACAGTGCTCGATGTTCACGAGCCAACCGAGGCCGACCTGCGCGCCATGTCGCACGGTTGCGGTTGCGGCAGTTGCGGTGGCTGCGGCGAAGGCAACGAAGGCGGCTGCAGTGGGTGCAATGGGTGCGAATGAGTGAAAAGCAGAAAGTAGAAAGTGAAAAGTGGAAAGTGGGAAGAGAATAAAGTTCGCATCGAAAATTTTGAAGATTATTTTTTGCCGCACTAACTTTCAATTTTGCGCTAAGCCAATAACTGATCAACAACTCAACCGATCAACCCAAACTTTTGACTTTATACACTTTTCGACTTTATAGACTGAAATAATGAATTCTTTCGGCAACATATTTCGTTTCACATCGTTTGGCGAATCGCACGGCGCGGCCATTGGTGGCGTAATCGACGGCTGTCCGGCAGGATTGAAAATTGATTTCGATTTTGTGCAGAACGAGCTGAATCGCCGCCGCCCAGGGCAATCGTCCATCACCACGCAGCGCCACGAGCCCGACAAGGTGGAATGGCTTTCGGGGCTGACAGACGGCACAACCACGGGTGCGCCAATAGCGTTCGTCATTGCTAACCGCGACCAGCGCCCAGCCGACTACAACGCGCTGCACAATCTGTTCCGCCCGAGCCACGCCGACTACACCTACGAGGCGAAATATGGCATTCGCGATGCGAACGGCGGCGGACGCGCATCGGCTCGCGAGACTGCGGTGCGCGTAGTTGTTGGCGCTGTAGCAAAACTTGCGTTGCGACAAATCGGCATCAGCATAAAAGCCTACACCACGCAAATTGGCACCATTTCGACGCAAAAAAAATACACCGAACTCGATCTTTCGAAAATTGACGAAAATGCAGTGCGCTGTCCAGACGACGAGGTTGCGAAAAAGATGATTGCCGAAATCGAAAATTGTCAAGCCGCGGGCGATTCGGTTGGCGGCATTGTAGCGTGTGTTGCCAAAGGCGTTCCTGCAGGATTGGGCGAGCCTGTCTACGGAAAATTGCAAGCCAACCTAGCCAGCGCCATGCTCTCGATAAACGCTGCCAAAGGTTTCGACTATGGCGATGGATTTGCGGCAGCCGCCACTCACGGTAGCGAGACGAACGATGCTTTTGTGGTGAAAAATGGCAAAATCGCCACCGCCACAAACCACTCAGGCGGCATTCAAGGCGGAATCTCGAATGGCGAGGACATCTATTTTCGTGTGGCATTCAAACCAACGCCCACCATCGCAATGGAGCAAAAAACCGTCGACGCACAACTGAACGAAGTAACGCTCGCAGCCAGCGGCCGACACGATGCATGCGTGGTTCCGCGCGCTGTTCCCGTGGTCGAAGCCATGACCGCCATCGTGCTGTTCGACGCGTATCTTGCAAATCGCTGCGCAAAAATTTAAGTGAGTAAAGAGTAAGGAATAAAGGATAAAGACGAGTTCAATTAACTAATTATTTAATTTTCAATTAGTTAATTAGATCATTATGGTTGATAATGATGATAAATAGCGATTCAACAAGCTCGCCGCTCAATCGTACTGAAACGAAATTTTTCTACGAAAATTGCATTTTTCTGCAAAAAAATTTGGTCAACTGAAACAAAACCTCTACTTTTGTCGACAAATCAACACAAAATTCACCCAAAAAACATCTGCCTATCGTAACAAACCTACTTCTTGTTTAATCGAAAAAGTATGGAAAATCTGCAATCTTTGTCCGACGAGCTGTTGGTGAAGAGTTACGAGCAAGGCTGCAACAAGGCGTTCGAAGTGCTGCTGACGAGGCACAAAGATCGCCTGTACAACTACATCTTTGGCATTACGCACGACAGCGACCTAGCCGACGATGTTTTCCAAGACACCTTTATCAAGGCCATCACCACCATTCGGCAGCATCGCTACACCGAGGTCGGGCGATTTTTTCCGTGGCTGACGCGCATTGCACACAACATTGTGTACGACAACTATCGCCGCGAGAAGAACGAAAACACCATCTCGACCGACGAAAACGAGACCATCGATCTGCTGAACAACGCCAAACTCTACGATGACACATTCGACAGTTTAACCTACGAATCGGCACTCGTCAACATGATGAAACTGATTGACCTGCTGCCCGAAAATCAGCAACGAATTGTGCGCATGCGGTTCGTCAACGACATGAGTTTCAAGGAGATAGCAAAGATTGAAGAGATTAGCATAAACACCGCACTCGGGCGTATGCGCTATGCCGTTTTGAACCTGCGCAAACTAGCCCACGAACGCCATTTGGTGGCATGTTTCGAGAAAACATTCTAATTAACCAATTTCCAATTGATTAATTATCTAATTTTCAATTGGTTAGAAGTCTACAGTAACCTTGAAATTCACCATGAAGCCAGTTAGGTAGTTTGGCACGGCGAATTGCTCGTTGTAGATGTCGGTTACCCAGTAGTACGAGTTCACATTTTTGATATTGAACAGGTTGAAAAGTTCGAGATTGAGCCAGAAAGCCTTCACCACTTTTTGTCGACTCATGAATTTTTCGCGCCCTTGCACAAAACCGCGCATTGCGCCAATGTCGACACGATTGTAGGCTTTGGTGCGCAAAGTAGCTTCGTAGCGTTCGCTGTGCGGTGGACCAAATGGCAGACCATCGCTCCAGACCAATTTCACATAGACCTTATATTCAGGGTGTTTCGGGAAATAATCCTGAAAAAAGAGCGACAAATTGTAGCGTTGCTCGTTGGGGCGCGCAATCCAACCTGGGCTGATAGTGCCAAGTTTTCGACCCGTGTTGCTGTAGACATCGTACGAATCGTTCAGCAGATTTTCTTTGGAATACATCCACGAAAACGAGATCCACGAGTCGGTGCCAGGCACAAATTCGCCAAAAAGTTTGATGTCGATGCCTGCCGTCTGCGCCACTGCGTCGTTGTTGCTGAGGTAGCGAATGCGCACATTATCAACATAATACGGATTCACGCGGTCGCTAGGTTTGTAGTAGGCTTCGGCTGTGAGTTTGAACGGGCGGTTCCACAATCGGAAATAATAATCGGCACCGAAAACCACGTGCAGCGAGCGTTGCGCCTTGATGTCGCGGTTCAGCACAATGGTGTTGTTGCCATCGGCATCTTCCTGCTCCAGACGAATCTCTTTATAAAAGGGTGCTTGATGATAGAGTCCCACCGCCAGACGAAAATCGAAATCGGTGTTGAAATTTGGCACGTATGTGGCCGAAAGTCGCGGGCTGACGAGAAATTCGTTATTGAAACTCCAAAAATTGAACCGCACGCCGCCGTTGAAATTCCAAATGCCGCTGCGAGCAATCAGGCGATAACTCTCCTCGACATAGCCCGTAACGCGCGCCGAGTAGAGATTATTTTTCGAAGTCAGATTGTAGATCAGATCCACTTTCGACGGATCGTGCGGCAGCGAATAGCCCGACGAATCGCGAAATTCCCACTCACGAATGCGGTCGAAGATGATCTCGGCTTGCCCCGTAACGCCCCATTGCAGCGTATTGTTGCCGCGTTTCCATTCGCCAATGTGCGACAGATTTGCCACAGTGGCCGAAAGGCGATTGCGCGCATGTTCGTGGTAGGTGCCAACGCCCTGATTGTTGGTGTTGCCCGTGTTGTTGATATCAAGATCCGAGAGCCAATACTGCCCCGTGATGTCATAAGTTTCGCGCTCGTTGGTGTTGAACGCCGAAGTCATCAGGCTCAGTTTGAACTCTTTTGTTGGGCGATAATTCACCGTGAATGCGCCAAAATAGGTGCGAAAAACATCTTTTTCCTGACCTTCAAAATAGACTTTGAAATTGCGATTGAGCGTGAGCGTGCCAAAGGCTGTTTCGCGTTCTTGTGGCAGAAAACGATAATAGTTTTGCGAGAAATTGCCAAGAAACGAGCCGTCCCATTTATCGCCAAAGCGGAAAGTCATGTAGGTCTGGTAGTCGACAAACGACTGCGAATATTCGCCTTTTGTATCGAGCGAGCCGAGCAGATACGACGAAGTTTTGTAGCGAATGCCGTGAACCTGCGTAAAGTTTTTCGATTTCGAACCGAGATAGGCCGATGCGCCGAGCAGACTCACCGACAGCGAGCCTTCGAGCCGTTCGGGCGTTTTGTAGGTTACATCGAGCACCGATGCACTTTTGTCGCCATAACGCGCGCCAAATCCTCCAGCCGAAAACTGCACACTTTGCACAAGATCGGGATTGATGAAACTCAAGCCTTCTTGCTGACCAGCGCGCACCAACAGCGGCCGATAGACCTCGATGTTGTTCACATAAACACTGTTTTCGTCGTAATTGCCGCCGCGCACAGAATACTGCGAACTGAGTTCGTTGGTCGAGTTCACGCCCGCGAACGATGTCAGAAGCGACTCGATGTTACCACCCGAAGCATCAGGCGTCATACGAAATTGATCGGTATTCAGCACCTGCATGTTGGTTGGCTGACGCTTGTAAGCGCGCACCTCCACATCGCCCAATTCGGTAGAAAATGGTTTCAGAATTTTGGTAACATTCAGCGCCTCGTCGGTAAGTGCAAAACGCTCCTCGGCAGTCTCGAAACCCACACACGAATAGACGATGGTGAACGAATCTGTAACCTCGGCGCGCAATTCGTAGAAACCCTGTTCGTTGGTGGCAGTGCCTTGCGAAGTGCCTTTCACCTGCACATTTGCAAACTCGATGGCGTGTTTGGTCTCGTCGAGCACATAGCCGCGCACATACACACGCTTAGCCTCCACCGCCAAGCAGAGGGTCAAACCTATCAGTATTAACAATTTGCGTTTCAAAAGGCGTGATATTGTGCTAAAGAATATAACGGAAAATCGGGAGAATTATTGCTGAAAATGGAGTAAAGAGTAATGAATAAGGAGTAAAGACAAGCGAATTATCCAATTATCTAATTTCCAATTACTTAATTATTTTTGCGCCATTTTTGTACAAAGTGCGGTTCAACAAGCTCACCACCCGCCAATCTTCAAATCTTCAAATTTTCAAATAAACAATTTCAAACAGCGCGCAGCGCAACCAGAAATCTAGAAATCAGAAATCAGAAATCAGAAATTTGTTTTACCCCACAGACCATGACTAAAGCGTTAAACTCGTCAACTTTTCAACTTGTCAACTCATCAACCTAGAATAGTGAGTCTTGCGTACTTCAGCAGCAGCGGTTTTTGCCCGTTTTTGTCGAATTGCACGATGGCTTTTGTACTGTCGCCTTCGCCATCTAGACGAATAATTTCGCCATCGCCAAAGCGTTCGTGATGCACGCGCATGCCCACACGGAATGGAAATTTGGTGCTGCCAGCCACCATGCTCGGCGTTACGCGACGCATATTTTGCGGTGGCGTGGTGGTCGGTGCCGAAAATGCAGGCTTTTGCGGCGTGGTCGCAGATGTGCGCGGAACAAATCCGCCACGGAAATTGCTGAATCGCGGCAAAACACCCTCCTCCACTTGCGGCGTCGGCTTGAATTCTTGCGGCATCTGCAGATATTCCGCATCGATATCGTCTAGAAAACGACTGCGGTGTTGCATCTGCGTCTGACCATTGCGAAAACGCGACTTGGCATAACTTATGGTGCAATCTTTTTTCGCCCGCGTTATCGCCACATAGAGCAGCCGACGCTCCTCCTCTATCTCGCGCTCGCTCTCGCAGCACATCGACGAAGGGAAAAGATTTTCTTCCAAACCAACAATGTATACATGCTTGAATTCCAGACCTTTAGCCGAATGAACCGTCATCAGCGTCACGCGATTGTGGTCTTCCTCTTTCTCGTTATCCTGATCGGTGAGTAGCGCCACTTCGCTCAAAAAATCTTCGAGGCGCAGTTCTGTTTCGCCCGCATTCACCTTCTCTTCGCAAAATTGATTGATGGCGTTCAGCACCTCCTGCACATTCTCTTTGCGTTCGATGGCTTCGGGCGTATTGTCGGCCATCAGGTCGCGCACAATGCCCGACTCTATCACCATCTGCTCCGCCAAAGCGTAAGCATCTTTTTCGTCCCTCATCTGCTGAAATTTCACAACAAATTCAGCAAAATCCATCAACTTGCGCATGGCGCCTTTGTTCACCTCGAGCGAAAATTTGGCAGGATTTTTTGCCACTTCTAGCGCGCTCACTTGGTTGCGATGTGCGCATTCGAGCAGTTTGCTCTGCGTGGTCTCGCCAATGCCGCGCGCTGGGTAGTTCACCACGCGCCGAAACGACTCCTCGTCGTTGGCATTCACCACCAGACGCAGGTACGCCAGCACATCTTTCACCTCTTTGTGCTGATAGAACGACAATCCGCCGTAGATTTTGTAGGGCATTGAGCGTTTGCGCAGCGCCTCCTCAAGCACACGCGACTGCGCATTGGTGCGGTAGAGAATGGCGTAATCGCTGTATTCATCGTTGTTTTCGGCAATTTTCGTTCCAAGCGATGCCGCCACAGCAAAAGCCTCATCGTAGTCGCTATAAGCACTCAAAACCTTGATTTTTTCGCCCACTTCGCCTTCGGAATAGACTTTTTTGCGAATGCGTTTTTCGTTCTTCTCGATGAGCGAATTGGCGGCATTCACAATGGTCTGCGTCGAACGATAGTTGCGCTCAAGTTTGAACAGTCGGCAGCCCGCAAATTGTTTCTCGAAAAGCAGCATATTATCGATGTTTGCTCCGCGAAACGAGTAGATGCTCTGCGCATCGTCGCCCACCACGCAAATGTGCTTGTGCTGCCCCGCCAATTGGCTGATAATGCTATGTTGCGCTATGTTTGTGTCCTGATATTCGTCCACAAGAATGTAGGCAAATTGCTCCTGATAGCGCGCCAGCACATCGGGGTGATGCTCGAAAAGCATGTTGGTATAGAGCAAAAGATCGTCGAAATCGAACGCATTCGACGCGGCACAACGGTTGCGATAGGTGCAAAAAATGTCGTAGAACAATGGCATTCGCGAGTTGCGATCGCTGGCGCGCTGTTCACTGCTCATCTGGTAGAGTTCGGGCGTTATCAGCTGATTTTTCAGATTCGAAATGCGGCTCTGAACTGCTCCAGGACGATAAACTTTGTCGTCGAGTGCCATCTCTTTGATGATGCTGCGAATCAGATTTTTCGAATCGGTCTGGTCGTAGATGGTGAAGTTGCGGTTGAAACCCATCACTTCGGCTTCGCTGCGCAATATGCGTGCAAAAATGGAGTGAAAAGTACCCATCCAAAGGTAGCGCGCGCGTTTTTCGCCCACCACAGCGGCGATGCGCTCTTTCATTTCGCGGGCGGCTTTGTTGGTAAAAGTCAGCGCCAAAATCTGCGACGGATGCCAACCCTGTTGCAAAAGATAGGCAATTTTGTAGGTCAGCACACGCGTTTTGCCCGAACCAGCGCCCGCCACAATCAGTTCGGGTCCATCGCTGTAGACAGCCGCCTCGTACTGACTTTCGTTCAGCAATTTGCGCAGTTCTTCGGAGTCGTTTTTAGCAGAATTTGGCATAATTTTTGTAACAATTTTTGAGATACAAAGGTACAAAATTTCGAGCAAAAAATGTGCCTTTTGTTCTCGCCGAACAAATTTTCTATCTTTGCACCGATATTCAAATTTATTAACTCCAAAATCCAACAACTATGAAATCGCTAAAAGGAACTCAGACCGAGAAAAATCTGATGCAATCGTTTGCGGGCGAAAGTCAGGCTCGCATGCGCTACACCTATTTTGCTAGTGCAGCCAAGAAAGAGGGTTTCGAACAGATTGCCGCCATTTTTACCGAAACGGCCGACCAAGAGAAAGAGCATGCCAAACGCATGTTCAAACTGCTCGAAGGCGGCACTGTGGAGGTGAAAGCAAGTTTTCCAGCGGGTGTTATTGGCCGCACCATCGACAATCTGCAAGCCGCAGCCGCTGGCGAAAAAGAGGAGTGGACCGAAGCCTATCCGCACTTTGCCGATGTGGCCGAGAGCGAAGGTTTTCCAGAGATTGCAGCCATGTATCGCGCCATTGCAGTGGCCGAAAAGGGTCACGAGGAGCGTTTCCGCGCTTTTGTAGCCAACATCGAAGTGGCAAAAGTCTTCGCCAAAGACGACGAAGTGGTTTGGCAATGCCGCAACTGTGGCTACATTCACGTGGGCAAAGAGGCGCCCGAGACCTGCCCTGCCTGCCAACACCCGCAAGCCTATTTCGAAATCAAAAAAGAGAACTACTGATTTTGTTTCAGAAAAAAATTGTACTTTTGCAATCCGAAAAAAGGTGAGAGATTAAAGTTTATTAGGTGAGAGAATTTTGCCAACTTAATCTCTTAATTCGATTCGCGAACTAACAAACCAAAAATAGTTATGGTAAATTACAAAGACTTAGGATTGGTGAACACGCGCGACATGTTCGCCAAAGCGGTGAAAGGTGGTTATGCCATTCCCGCATTCAACTTCAACAACATGGAACAGTTGCAGGCCATAGTTATGGCAGCAGCCGAGACCAAATCGCCAGTCATTCTGCAAGTGTCGAAAGGCGCGCGCAACTACGCTAACCAAACGCTGCTGCGCTACATGGCCGAAGGTGCTGTGGCTTACGCCAAAGAACTCGGCTGGGAGAAACCAGAGATTGTGCTTCACCTCGACCACGGTGATTCGTTCGAACTCTGCAAATCGTGCATCGACATGGGCTTCTCGTCGGTGATGATTGATGGTTCGTCGCTGCCTTACGAAGAGAACATTGCTCTGACCAAAAAAGTTGTTGAGTACGCTCACCAATACGATGTAACCGTTGAGGCCGAACTTGGTGTTTTGGCTGGTGTTGAAGATGAGGTTGCTGCCGAAGAATCGCACTACACCAAACCTGAAGAGGTTATCGACTTTGCCACACGCACGGGTTGCGACTCGCTGGCCATCTCTATTGGCACATCGCACGGTGCATACAAATTCAAACCCGAACAGTGCACCCGCGATCCAAAAACTGGTCGCTTGGTTCCACCACCATTGGCATTCGATGTGCTGCACGAAGTTGAGAAGAAACTTCCTGGATTCCCAATCGTTCTGCACGGTTCGTCGTCGGTTCCACAAGAGTATGTCGACATTATCAACGCCAACGGTGGCAAACTGCCCGATGCAGTTGGTATTCCTGAGGAGCAACTCCGCGAGGCTTCGAAGAGCGCAGTCTGCAAAATCAACATCGATAGCGACTCGCGTTTGGCTATGACGGCTGCTATTCGTCAGCATTTTGCCGAGCATCCCGATCATTTTGATCCGCGCCAATACCTGAAACCCGCGCGCGAGGAGATGAAGAAAATGTACATTCACAAAATTGTGAACGTGCTTGGCAGCGACGGCAAAGCCTGCTAATTCGCTAGCTCGAAAAAAATAAGATGGTCTTCGATTTCGATCGGAGACCATCTTTTATTGTGTAAA
>CAZGVF010000012.1:0-1846 GCA_964528925.1 uncultured Paludibacteraceae bacterium
TGAGGGGGATTGTTTGTCTTACAAATAGAACCTTAAATCTCGAGATTGTGAAAAAACTTACTTTTCTCTGCTTGTGTTGCGCCCTGTGCGAGACACTTTTTGCTGTTGGCGTGGTTGAGAACCGCGGCATGTACAGCACAAATCCCAACAATCAATTTGGACACGAAGCCACCATCACCATCGATGGCGACCCGAGCGACTGGAACGACGACCTGATTATCGCCCAAGGCTCGGCTAACGACATGTGCACCACCTTCAAAGGTATGCACGAGAATAGCGTGCTCGACTGCTACACGCTTTTTGCTGCATGGGACGATAGCAATCTCTATCTTGCATGGCAAATGGTGAATGTAGCCGATGTGCTTAGCTCGGTGCGCGAAGGCGACGGTCCGCTGAGCGATGGCGGTCGCATAGCCGATGTGCCACTGATTATTGCATTGAGCATCGATCCTGCAGCTACAATGACGGGTCGCTTGAGCGATGGCGGAATGATTTGGGGCAAGGTTGATGTGGTGTACGAAACGCCCGTCGACCGCATAATGATGATGAGCGGCAAAGCAGGGCAGGGCACACCAGCCATGTTTATAGCCGCCGATGCTGCTGGCAACACCAGTTACGATACGGCTTATTGCAAGAAATTTACCGACAAAGGAATCTCCTACAAAATGGGCGAGACCTTTGGTGGCAGCAAAAATCTTTGGTACTTGAATGCGCCTGCCGATACTGCCGATGTCTACAGCGATGGCTCGGTTTGGGTCGATTTGCTGGACGCAGAATCGTACAAAGGACTTGTTAGCAAAACACACAATACAAAATACGACACTTTCTACGAGATTAAAATTCCGCTCGTGGCGCTCGGTATCGACAAAGATTATCTGACCCAGACGGGCATTGGTGCTATGCTTATTGCAACACGTGGCGAATCGGGCATCGATTGCCTGCCGCACGACCACAGCATGTTGGACAATGTTTATGGCGAGTACATTTCCGACAAATCGACCTCGGGCGAAAAATCGGATAGCGACACCATTCGTTGTCAGTTGGCCGATGTGGGTTGCCGCCGTGCTGGAAGTGCCGAAACTCCCGCTCCACAAGTGGCTGTGAGTCTGCCCGATGGCTATGTTTTCCACAGCGAAACGATTGACGTAACGCTCCGTGCGAAAGATGCAACCTCGGCATCGTATAGCGTTGATGGCGCTGCCGAAGTGGCTTTCGATGGCAGAACCACCATCACGCTGGGCAAAGATCTTGCTGTGGGTAAAAGCGTGACGCTGTCGGTTACGGCAAAATCAGAAAAAGCCGATGTAACGGAAAACTACCTCTACACCAAAGGCGAAATTTTCCGCGTTGCCACGGGCACGGCCATCGCTGTGAAGCCCGCTAATTGGGACAAAATCTACTGCTACATGTACAATGGCAGCAATACAAACGCCGAGTGGCCAGGACTTTTGATGAACAATCTCTCGGGCGACTATTACGCCATGTCGCTGCCGTCGGGTTGGACTTCGGGCAACGTTATTTTTACCAATGGCGAAGAGGACACCGCTAAAGAGCAATATCCGAAAAATGGTGGACTTTCGCTCAAGGCTGGCGAAGTGAAACTCTGGGACTGGACGCGTTGGTACGATGTCGCTTTCGAAGCCATTACCGCATTGAAACAAGTCTCGACCGACAACATGACCATTTGGACATTGGGTAATGCGCTCTTTGTTGAAAGCGACGAGGCTGCCGACTGCACACTCTACAGCGTTTCGGGCGCAACCATTGCAAATGTTCATCTGAACCAAGGCGTAACCACCATTTACGATCTGCCTGCAGGCGTTTATCTGCTGAATGGACAGAAAAT
>CAZGVF010000012.1:1946-4697 GCA_964528925.1 uncultured Paludibacteraceae bacterium
AACACACTTTTCCACAATAACACACACAATTTTTCAGAAAAATGAAAATGAAAAACACACTTCGAATGCTTGCGCTGGCTGGCGCAATGCTGATGGTAGGGCAGAGCGCGTGGGCTACCACCGCATTCCCTAGTCGCACCGACTTTCGCGACGAGACCATCTATTTCTTGATGACCACTCGTTTCTACGATGGCGACCCAAGCAACAACACACAGTGCTGGGACGGTCAGAGTTACAACGAGGGCGACCCCTGCTGGCGTGGCGATTTCAAAGGTTTGATCGAGAAACTCGACTACATCAAAGCCCTTGGTTTCACTGCCATTTGGATTACGCCAATTGTCGAAAATGCTTCGGGCTATGACTACCATGGCTACCACGCAAGCAACTTCTCGAAAGTGGACCATCGTTACGAGTCTGACGATGTGGCTTTCAAAGATGTGGTTGATGCCGTTCACGCCAAAGGCATGAAAATCATTCTCGACATTGTGCTGAACCACACGGGCAACTTTGGCGAGGCTAATCTCTGCCCGCTGTTCGAGCGCGATTGGAACGCCGACCAGAGCGTGATTGACGACTGCATGATTCCGCTCACAAAATCGAAAGGCGGCAAACTGCCCGACAACTATCTGGATTTGGCGGCTGGCTTGCAGTACAACGCGCGTTTGTCGAAAATGAAAAATACGAGCGATGAAAACGGGCAAAAACAGAACTACGACACGCACAACTATTGGCATCACTATGCCGAATTCAACTGGGACGAAGAGAACCGTTGGTGGGGACAGATTGCTGGCGACTGCGTCGATCTGAATACCGAAAACCAAGCTGTGGTTGACTATTTGCTGAAATGCTATGGTGAATTCATCAAACTCGGTGTCGATGGTTTCCGTATCGATACCAGCGGACACATTTCACGCCTCACATTCAACAAAAACTTCATTCCGCAATTCACAAAATTGGCTGAACAGTATAAATTGGCACGCAACAATGGACCATTCTTCATGTTTGGCGAAGTTTGCTCGCGCGACCGCAATGTAACCTACCGCAATCACGACGACCTTTCGCCCTATTTCTACACTTGGGCCGAAACAAAAGATTACGATTGGGACACCAGCACCACCTCGTGGGACAATGTGGTGGTGAACGAAGGCGAAACGGGCGACCACACCAATGCCAAATCGGTGCTGCAATTTGCTACCGATTACGCAGGACAATACAGCGATGGCCGCACATCGACCAACGCACTGCTCAATGGCAATGCCTATCACACACCAGACTATTCGCAGGCTTCGGGTTTCAATGTAATCGACTTCCCGATGCACTGGAATTTTGAAAATGCTTCGTCGGCATTTGGTGTAAAATCGGGCGATAAATACTACAACGACGCCACCTACAATGTGGTTTATGTCGATTCGCACGACTATGCTCCCGATGGCGCGCCCGAAAGTCAGCGTTTCGCAAAACCGCAATCTACTTGGGCTGAAAACCTCTGCTTGATGTACACTTTCCGTGGCATTCCGTGCGTTTATTATGGCTCAGAAATCGAATTTAAGAAAGGTTGCATCATCGACAAAGGTCCGAATATGCCGTTGAGAGAGAGCGGTCGTGCCTACTATGGTGGCTACATCAAAGGCGACATCACCACAACCGATTTCGCTGAATATAGCAACGCTTCGGGCAACATTGCTCAAACTCTGAAACACCCATTGGCTCAACACATTCAACGCCTTAGCAAAATTCGTATGGCTGTGCCTGCGCTGCGCAAAGGTCAGTATAGCACCGATGGTTGCTCGGGTAGCCTCTCGTTCAAACGTCGCTACACCGACAGCACTACCGATAGTTACGCTTTGGTAACCATTTCGGGTAGTTCTACCTTTACAAACATTCCAAACGGCACTTATACCGATTGTGTAACGGGCACTGTTCAGACCGTAACCAACAATTCGCTTACTGCAACATGCAGTGGTACGGGCAACTTGCGCGTGTACGTGCTTACCACAACTCTGACTAAAGCCCCTGGCAAAATTGGCAATGATGGCAAATACATCTACACCTCGACTGCTGCAACGGTGGCCGATCCATCGTGGGACGGCACGCAAGAGGAACTCGAAGATGGCTCGTCGAGTGGCAGCACAAGCCGCGACACCATTTACACGCCTTGCTTGAATGGTGCTGACGAACGCGTTGTGTTCTTCACCAAGTCGAGCGACTTTGGCAGCAGCATCAAGTGCTATATTTGGGACACATCGAACGGCAACAAAACAATCTGTGGCTCTTGGCCTGGCGCAGCAGCCACATCTATTGGCGGCGGTGTCTACAAATATGTGCTTCCAGACGATGCTGACGAAGTAGGTGATGGTTGGAAGATAATTTGGAACGATGGCAGTAATCAAACAAAAGATCTTGCATTCACGCTGCACGGCATGTATAGCGGCGATAAAAAAGATAATATCGCTTGCACTAGTACCGTAACGCTCGATTGCTCCGAGGCGCCAGAGCCGTATGTTCCAGAAGATCCAGAAACTTTGGTACAAAAAGTTGAAAAAGATGCGCTCATAGTGTATGGCGGTCAAGGAATTTTGCATATCTTTGCACCCGAACCGACACAGGTAATCATCTACACTATCAGTGGACAAATTATCGATCGTTTTGAGGCCGCAGAAGGCACAAATTCGATAACACTACCGGCAGGATTCTATCTTGTGAATGGCCAAAAAGCCGTAGTGCATTAATTTTTCAGGGTGACTATCGCGC
>CAZGVF010000012.1:4797-6124 GCA_964528925.1 uncultured Paludibacteraceae bacterium
ATGTTAGAGGAATTAACCACACGCATCAAATTTGGCGATAAACAAGCGTTTGAACTTGTTTTCAAGGCTTATTATCCGCGCTTGTGCCAATTTGCTATGCGCTTTCTGAACGACTACGACCTAGCCGAAGATGTGGTTCAGGAGAGTTTTGCCAACTTGTGGGACAAACGAGCCGACATTTCGGGTCGATCGGTACAAGCGCTGCTGTTTGCCATGGTGCGCAACGGTTGCCTCAATCAGCTGAAACACGCTGCCTGCCTGCGCCGACAGACCATCGACGAGTTGGTGGCACTGACTGACACCGAGCAACTCTACAACCTCGATATGGCCGAAGATGCTGAAGTGGGGCTGATGTACAAAGAGTTGCAGCAGCAGATAAATCAAGCCGTGGCAAAACTGCCGCCGCGCTGCCGCCAAGTGTTCGTCGAAAGCCGTTTCAAAGGCCATCGCAACCACGAGATTGCCGAAATGCTGAATATAACCGACAAAGCCGTAGAAAAACAGATAACAAAAGCACTCGCGTTTTTGTCGAAAGAGTTAAAAATTGCATAGAAACCGTCTATGCTCTATGCTCTATCTTCTATTGATCTAAAAAAATGACTGATTATCACAAAATATCACTTGACTATTTCGAAGGACACATTGCGCCAGCCGACGAGGCATTGCTGCGTGATTTTCTGCTTTCGCCCGAGAATCGTGAACAGTTCCACACTTGGGAGAATGAGTGGATGCTGCGTTCTGCCATCGACGAACGCACCGAGCGCGCTTGGAATCGCTTTAAGTTGCAACAAAATGCGCGCGAACTTGCCAAATCGAAAAAACAGACTCGACTGAATTTTCGCTGGTGGTACGCTGCTGCGGCTGTCGTGGCATTGCTGCTTGGCGTGGTTGGTTTGTGGGCATTTATCAACGAAAATGATGCCGTAGAAACGGAGCCTTGCTACGCTGTAGAGGCGGCGCAAGGGCAAAAAAGCAAAGTGCAGTTGGCCGATGGCAGCGTGGTCTACCTCAATGCCAAATCGCGCTTGGTCTACGATAGCAAATTCAATGTCGAAAACCGCTGCGTGCAGTTGGTTGGTGAAGGCTATTTCGAAGTGGCGAAAAATACCGAACTTCCGTTTGTGGTGGAGGTTGGCGACGATTACACCGTTACCGTTACGGGTACAAAATTCAATGTTTCGGCTTATGCTGAAGACGATCAGATAACCACATCGCTTTTCGAAGGCTCGGTGCGGGTGGTCTGCGGCGATAGCGTGTTCCACCTAACGCCAAGCGATGAGTTGCGCTACTGTTGCTCTAGCAGCCAGTTCGAGCATCTTCGTTCCGA
>CAZGVF010000012.1:6224-18684 GCA_964528925.1 uncultured Paludibacteraceae bacterium
ATGAAATTCCGACACACTATATTCCTCTTTGCTTTGCTGATGTTGCTTGTGCAGCCTATCGCAGCGCAAAAAAAGATAACAAAACGCTTCGTGCAGACGCCGCTGTCGGAGGTTTTGGCAGAGATTGAAAAGCAAACGGGCTATTCCATCATGTACAAAACCAACGAGGTGAACGGCAACAAACTGATCACGGCTTCGTTCAAAGACGCATCGGCAAACACGGTGCTGAAAAAAGTGCTCGACTTCAATCTGGAGTACAAAATTCAGAAGTCGATGATTGTCATCAGCAAGCGCCCGCCCGTGGTGAAAACCGTGAAACAGGGTACTTCGCAGGTCGATGTGGCTGCCGAAAGCAGTCTGACGCAGACCTACAAAGCCAGCGCGCAGGATTCGGTGCAGTTGCACATCGATAGCATCGTTGCCACCACGCACACACGCGTCGAACACCGCATCGACACAGTGCTGAACATCACCACCGAAATTTTGACCCAAGAGAAGCAGAAACCTGCCAAAAAGCCGAAAAAAGAGACGCGCAAAGGGCATTATCTCGAAGGCTATCTTGGCGTGGGCTATGGTGGAATTGACTACAAATTGCAGGACGGCAAAGATGTTGGTTTCGTTTCGGGACTTGGTCAGATAAACTACGCCTATTTCTTCACGCCCGAGTGGGGCATTGGTGCAGGATTGGATTTTGCGAACTACACTACCACAGGCATTTCGAATACGCTGCTCACTTGGCCTGGTCAAACCGATAGCGATGGCGAAACATACACGCATCGCTCGCGGTTGCAAGATTGGAAAGAACGCCAAAACCTGCTGTCGTTGGGCATTCCCATCACGGCACAATATCAGCATTGGTGGAAAACGGATGGCAAAAAAGGCGACGATAAAATTGGAATTTTTGCCGAGGCTGGCATCAAAGTTGGCATTCCGTTTGCTGGCACCTACACTGTGAAAGATGGTTCGGTGAACCACACGGGTTGGTACGAGCCGTGGCAACTCGAACTCGACCATCTGCACGATTTCGCCGAGCAGGAAAACGCCAAACAGTCGGGCAAATTCACCACCAATCCCACGGTGGCAGCCACGGCCACGGTTGGCGCACTCTTCCCGCTGAAAAAGAATCTCGATTTGATGGTCGGCATCTATTTCAACTACAGTTTCAACTCGTGCCACAAAGCCAGCAGCGATGCGCTCGGATTTTACGAAGAAGGCGTTAGTCCAGATTACTATTCAGGCTTCATGAATCAGTATCAGGGTCTGCCAAACTCTACGCAGATCGATGGCATGCGTCCCTTCGCTGTGGGCGTGAAAGTGGGCTTACATTGGCACATCAAAAAGAAAGAGCAGCCGAAACCAATCGTCTACGAACGCGTGCTGCAAAACGACACCACCATCTCGTACATCGACCGCTACGACACCATTCAAGTGGTGGAATACGACACCATTTTGCACCCGATTAACGCCATCAAACAGTTGCAGTTGAACTCGATTATCTGGTTCGACCTCGATGACTATACGCCGAAACTCGATCCGCCAACCATGCTCGACGATTTGGCTGAAATTTTAGTAAAAAATCCCGACATCATAATCGAAGTGAACGGACACACTTGCGGACTTGGCGGTGTGGAGTATAACCAACGCCTCTCGCTGAAGCGCGCCAACGCCGTGGCCGACATTTTGGTGCGCAAAGGTGTGAAACGCGAACAACTCGTCATTCAAGGCTTCGGCCAGAGCAAACCATACTACAGCGAATCGCATCAACTCTTCTTGGATCGTCGCGTAGAGATTAAGCCGATTGAAAAATAAGTTGATGAGTTGATGAGTTGAAAAGTTGAAGAGTTGATTAGTTTAACGCATTAATTTAGAGTCTGTGAGGAGTTTTTTAGTGAAAGGTGCTAATGTAGGGACGCACTGAGTGTGTCCGAGTGCTTCAACGATTAAACAATTTGAAATTATATTTGCCATGAAAAAACGCATATTTTTAGGATTGCTGCTAAGCGTAAGTTGCTATATTTCGGCAATAAACATTCCCGCTGGCACTACCATTTATCTCGATGTTAATGGTTCTTCTTGGAGTAGTTACCAGTATTTTACTGCCTATTTTTGGTCGAACACAACCGATGGCAACTATGTGGCGCTTTCTGCCGTCGAAGGGCAGACTGGAATATACAGTGTTGTCGCTCCCACTGGAGGACCTTGGACCAATGTAATATTTCGTCGTCATTCGTCGAAGCCTGCGGCTTCTGGCACTGGTTGGGGTGGAGTAGCCGATGACGATAAGAGTGGTGACTTAACTTGGCCTGGCGAAGGTTATAATTGTTATGCAATGTACCGCAAAACGTTTGTGCGTTTTGAAGAGCCGTGTGACACCAAGGTGCATGCATTCGATACGGTGGTTTGCAAATCGAACCTGCCAATCAGTTGGTATGGCATGAATTTTACTGAGGCAGGCTATAAATCCAAATCGGAGAAATATGCCGATGGCAAATGTGACAGCGTTCGCTGGGATTACATTTTGCGCACGCGCGATTGCGGCACAGACATTAAGCACGATACCATTCATCTTTGCCTAGGAAAATCGCAAACACTGACGACAAACACCACGGGCGATGCCTACGAGTGGAGCACGGGCGAAAACAAAAAAAGCATTACCTTCACTCCTACAGCGGTAGGAACCACCGAAATAACTTGTTATGTTGGCTCGGTGGGCGATGTAAAATTGGATAAAAACATTATTGCAAATGGCGGTTTCGAAGATGTATCGAGCCAATGTCCGTACAATGGTTTCACCAGCGACTATATTTGCCATGGCGTGAAAATAAATTTTGATTTAGGTTTGCTCTATCGTGGATTTTTTAAGGTTTCTAATGAGGAATATTACGGAATTAAGCCTCACAGTGGCACATATATGCTTGTGTGCGATGGCGATCAAAATAAAAAAACTGTTTGGTCGGCAGAGACCACAGAGCCTATCATTCGTGGCAAACAATATCGTTTTTCCTATTGGGTGGCCAATGGAAATGCGGATATTCAAAAAACTTTTCCTCCGAAATTGACATTCTACATAGAGTACAACGGAAAGGTTGAAACGCTTGTTTCTGAAGTAGAGGCAAAATCGACTAGTTGGACGCAATATGGGCAGAATCTTAGTTGGACCGCTCCTGAAACTGCTGGAAAAGCGCGCATCTATCTGGTAGATAATTGTACGGCAAATAGTGGCAACGACTTCGCTATTGACGATATGGTTTTTCAGCCACTTTTTGGCGAAGAGAGTGCCACAACCGAAGTCTTCACCATTGTGGTAGACAACTGTGACGATCCTTGTCCTACAGTCAAGACTGAAAACGAAAATAAGCAAGTCTGCGCTAGCGAACTGCCTTACACTTGGGGCGGACACACATTTGTTTGTCCCGAAACCTATCAGTGGATGGAGAAGAGTCCGCGCGGTTGCGACTCCATTCAGCACATCTATCGTCTCGATACCATTTCGTGCGCTGGCACAGTGGTCGCACACGATACACTCTATGTCTGCATCGGCGAAAACACCACATTGACCGCCTCCACCACAGGCGATGGTTACGACTATCTCTGGTCGCCCGGTGGCGAAACCACGCAGAGCATCACAGTAACCGTCGATAGCGAAGACGCAGCCAACTACACTTGCGAAGTAACAAATGGCAGCACCGCCAACCGCGGTAATCTGCTCACGCAAGGCGATTTCGAGTTTCCGCCGTCAAGTCCTGTCAAGAGCGATGTGAACGAATTAGGGCAAACCATTAAGTACGAATATCTTAATTTCCAAAGTAGCGGCAAAGACATTCCGCAGGGCAGCACCACCACAGCAAAAAACGCCAACGATGTGAAAACGCAATACTTCAGTCACCTTTTGCCACACGAGGGCAGTTGGATGCTGGTGTGCGATGGCAGCAGCAATAGCGATGCGCAAATTTGGAGCGCGCGCGACCTGAAACTGAATGCTGGCGAGACTTACGCGTTCAGTTGCTGGGCTGCGAATATCGATAGTGCGTATTCAAGTCATGGGTCTTCGTCGCTGCCAAAACTGAAATTCGTTATCGAAAATGGCGGCACCAAACAAACTTTGCTCGAGTTCACCGCTCCCGAAGCAACTGGCAAATGGGCTAAGTTTGAAGCAAAATATACGGCTAAGTCCGACATGACTTGCAACATTTACATCGTGAACTACACCACTGATTACGAGGGCAACGACTTTGCGCTCGACGATGTGCAGTTCCGCAGCACCAAAGAAGATGGCACTACAGCCGTTGCCACCGAACGGTTTGTGGTGGTTGGTAAGGATTGCTCCGAACCAGAGTGCCGTGCCGATTTAATCTATGCCAAATGGACCGACGTCATCTTCTGCAGCAATGCCGATGGCGAATTTGTGGCATATCAGTGGTACAAAGATAGTGTGAAAATTGATGGTGCTGTGAAGCAATATCTCTACACCGATGGTCAAGCACTGGCTGGAGCAAAATATATGGTTTGCGCCACCAAAGCCTCGGGCGAGAAGGTCTATTCGTGCAATATGGAGTATTCCAGCATTCCGCGCAGTGCCGACAGTCAGCCACAAAAAAACAATGTTTCGGTTAGCACCACCAAAGGCATCATCACAGTGGAGCAGAGTGGCGAGAACTTGATGCACATACGTCTGCTCACTGCCATGGGCATCACCATTTTCGAGACTGAAACGCAATCGACCATCTTCACGCTGCCATTCACAGCCATGGGCGGAGCGTACATCGTCTCGGTAAAAACCGACGAAGGCACTGTGAATCAGAAGGTTATACTTACGAAATAATTGTTTAATTATTTAATTTCCAATTACTTAATTAAGATTTGGTGGGATTGTGTAAAAGTGTTTTTTTCTAGTAAAAAGTAGAAAGTAAAAAGTCTATAAAGTTTTGCACTATTTAGCGTGCTGCAAAATTGTCAATTGAATAATTCCTCACTTCTCACTGCTAACTGTTCACTTCTCACTAAAAAATTGCTCAACCCAAATTAAGAAGAATGAAACTGCGTCACAACATGCTCATGGCGTTGCTCCTATTGGCGGTTTTGCCGGTGGGGGCGCGTTCGCGTTTGCCAAAGAGCAATAAACTTACGGGTTCTGCTTTCGAGGCGGGCGTTGGCGCGGGCTGGACTACGCTGCAATATACGCTCACCGATGGCACAAACACGGGCGCAGCGCATTTCTCGGTGCATGCGGGCTATTCCTATTTCTTCAATCGCAACATTGGCATCGGCGTTGGTGTGGATTTCGCTCGCTATGGTGCTTCGGCTTATTATGGAAATAAACTGTTAACTTGGGACGGTGTGCAGGATAGCGATGGCGAGACCTACATGCACCAAACGCAACTCAACCATTGGCGCGAGACACAGAGCCTCTACGCTGTGAGCGTGCCGCTGGTGCTGCAATTCGCTTTCCCCATCAATCGCTCGCTGCAGTTTATTGGCGATGTGGGCGTTCGCTACGCACATTTCGTATCGACGGGCTATGCGGCGTCGGGCAACATCACCCACACGGGCTACTATGCGCCTTGGCGGCTCACACTGCAAGATATGGAGCCTTACGGATTTTATTCTACATCTGATTTCCGCCCTTCGGGATCGCTCAACAATCGCCCATTCAGCATCAATCTGGTGGCAAAATTTGGCGTGGTCATTCCGATAAATAAACGTGTCGATCTCACTGCCAAAGCCTATCTCGACTACGGACTTACACGTGCGCTCGATCTCGAAGAAAATGCCGCGGCGCTTGGCTTCCGCAACGACCACGATGGCATGAGCGAGATGCACTCGTTCATGAACGATTACTCCACAATTTTGGCAACCGACCAACTGAATGGCGGTCGTGCCAATGTGCTTGCTGTTGGAATTGAAGTGGGCGTGCGTGTGGCACTATCTACCAAACACAAATGTAATTGCTTGCGTGGCAATCAGCCTTCGTTCAGGCATAAAAAGCACAAACGTCGCTGATTTTTGGGCTTCTTACCAAGCCACGGCTGAGGCGTTAGACTGTTCCAATTTCTCTTTCAAAATTCCATGCTGATAGGCGTAGAGCAGGCGTTTTAGGTTGTTCACTTGCTCCACCAGTTCTTTGCCGCGGTCGGTGTCGCGCACCAACATGCGTCGACTGCTCATGTCCACCAACTGCATGCGGCTGTGAATGTCGGAGCCCGAAAGTACGGCTTGCTCGCGACTTTCAAATTTTTCGTGTTCGATGAGTTGCATGCCGTGGCTGTTGTAGATGAGCGTGTAGCCCGCAATGCCCGTCTGCGCCTGATAAGGCTTCGAAAACCCGCCATCGATCACCAAACGCATGCCGCCGGCCCGCAGCGGCGATTCGCCTTTGAGCGTGCGCACCGGAATGTGACCATTGATGATGTGTGCTGTTTCGGGATCGAGACCAAATTCACGCAAAATGTTGCAGCAGGTTTCGCGCTGATTTGCCAACTCGTAATATGCGCCTTTTGTCTCTTTGTAGAGCGTTTCATCGTCGATAAAATAGCGCTCGAAAGTGGTCATTTTATCCTTGTTGTAGAGCGGCGAACATGGTCCGCACCACAGGTACCACATGTAGTCCAAGGCTTTTTGCTGACTGCACGAGTCGGTCGGTAGATAGTAGGCTTTGCGTATCTCTTGGTCGATTTGCTCCATCAGCGCGCGACCTTTCAGACGTTCGCCGTGCAGCGTAACCTCTTGGAACGATCCATCGGCATTCAGCGGAATGGCAGCGTGGTAGAGCAGGCAGTTGTTGCGCACCAAAAACAGCGATCCGTGCTGATAGAGGCAATGCAGGTGTTTTTGCATCTTCTCCGAGCGGCGGAACGAGCGTGCCAACTGGTCGACCAGTTGTTGTTCTTCGGCCGAGAGTGCGTACGGATCATCGGGATCGAGCGTGGGCAGATTTTTGTCGAGCAGTTCGTACTCTTTGCCATCGATGGTGATGACGCCGCGCTTCTTGTCGATAAGGTGCAGCAGCAGGCGGTCGTCCATCTGGTATTCGGGATTGCGCTTTATTATTTGTCCTTCAAGTTTGAATTGAATGATGCTGATGGCTTTGTGCATTTTTGCCATCAGTTGCGCCGAACGCGTCAGGCGCGGATTATTCTCGAAATCTTTTGTCTGAAACACGGTGCAAGGGTCGTTGCCGTAGGTGTTCATGGCAAAATTGGCGAGTGGCAACAGATTGATGCTGTAATCCTCCTCGAGCGTCTCCACATTGGCGTAGCGAATAGAAACGCGCAGCACGGTGGCCATCAGCGCAAGGTTGCCAGCCGCCGCGCCCATCCATTCTATGTCGTGATTGCCCCACTGAATATCGAAATCGTGGTAGGTCGAAAGCACTTCCATTATTTTGCAAGCGCCCGGACCGCGGTCGAAAATGTCGCCCACAATGTGCAGCGTGTCGATGGCAAAATTGTGAATCACATAGCAGATGGCAATTATCAGCGCTTCGGCGCGCCCTGTGGCAATTATGGCGTCGATAATGGCGTTGTAGTAGTTCTGGCGGTCTTTTTCGGCGGTCGATTCGTGCAGCAACTCCTCGATGACGTAGGCAAACTCTTTCGGTAGCATTTTGCGCACTTTCGAACGGGTATATTTCACCGTCACGGCGCGCGTAACTTCCACAATCTGTTGCAATCTGGTGCGATAGAGCGGCTCCATGTCGAATCCTTCGGCGTGGTAGTATGCTAAACGCTCGTCGGGGTAGTAGATCAAGGCACAGAGCGCGCGTTTCTCCTCTTCCGATAGGCGGTCGCCAAAGGTGTCGTCCACCTTGCGACGAATGACGCCCGACGCATTTTTCACAATGTGAATGAATGCACCATCGCTGCCGTGAAGATCCGACACAAAATGCTCCGTGCCTTTGGGCAGACTTAGAATGGCTTCGAGGTTGATAATCTCGGTGGTAACGGCCGAAATGGTAGGAAATTTCTCGGCCAAAAGCCTCATGTAGCGTTCGTCGTTCTTTACTTCGTCGATGGTTGGCATAGCGGTTATTTTTGGTTTGAATGATCTTTTTTGCGATAATCGATTTGCAAAGATACGAAATTAGTTTGGATTTATTAAGCGTTCTTCAACTTTTCCGCCATTTCATCGAAGATTTTGCGGGCTGCGGCCACTGTCTCTACGGGCGAGAACGAGGCGAAGCGTTTGCCGTCGCGCTCGCCAAGACGGGCGTTTGCCGGGTGGTCGCAGATGTAGTTTATCAGCGTTTGGAAGGCGTCCGATTGATAGTAGGGCGATTCGGCATTGCTCACCAGATAGAAGGTCATGCGGCCGTTTTTCAGTGTCAATCGCTCGATGCCGTTTTGCGTGGCGAGCCAGCGCAGACGCAGCAGTTGCATCAGGTCGTCGGCTTCGGGCGGAATGGGACCAAAACGGTCGATCAAACGGTTCTCGAAAGCCTGCAGTGCCGCCTCGTTGTCGATGTTGTCGAGCTCGCGATAGAGTGTCATGCGCTCCGAAACGTTCGAGATGTAATCGGCTGGGAATGCCACATCGAGGTCGCATTCTATCTGACAATCAGATACATACGAGCGTTTTTCGTTGTTGTCGGCAAAAAGATCGGGGAACTCTTCGTCGCGCAATTCCTGCATGGCCTCGTTCAGGATTTTTTGGTAGGTTTCGTAGCCCAAATCGGCGATGAAACCGCTCTGTTCGGCACCTAGCATATTGCCCGCGCCGCGAATGTCGAGGTCCTGCATGGCAATGTTGAATCCGCTGCCAAGGTCGGCAAAAGTCTCGATGGCTTGCAGGCGGCGGCGCGCATCGTCGGTAAGCTCTTTCAGCGGCGGCGCTATCAGGTAGCAATAGGCTTTGCGATTGCTGCGCCCAACACGACCGCGCAGTTGGTGTAAGTCGCTGAGCCCGAACATGTTAGCCTTGTTCACAATGATGGTGTTCACATTCGGCATGTCGATGCCCGATTCCACCACGGTGGTAGCGAGTAGCACATCGTAGTCGTAGTTGATGAAATCGACCACAATCTGCTCAAGTTCAGCGGGTTGCATCTGTCCGTGAGCCACTGCCACACGCGCATCAGGCACAAGTTGGCGAATTTTTTCGGCCAGCAGATAGATGTTTTGTATGCGGTTGTTGATGATAAAAACTTGTCCGTTGCGACCCATCTCGCGACTGATGGCTTCGCGCACCACATTGTCGTCCCATTCTATCACTTCGGTCATCACGGGATAGCGGTTTGGTGGTGGCGTGTTGATGATGCTAAGGTCGCGTGCGCCCATCAACGAAAATTGCAGCGTGCGCGGAATTGGCGTGGCTGTGAGCGTGAGCGTGTCGACGTTTATTTTCATCTGTTTGAGCCGTTCTTTGGTCGATACGCCAAATTTCTGCTCCTCGTCGATTATCAGCAGACCGAGATCTTTGAATTTCACCTCTTTGCCCACCAGTTTGTGCGTGCCTACTAGTATGTCGATTTCGCCATTCGCCAGTTTTTGCAGAATTTCTTTGACTTGTTTTGTAGTCTTGGCGCGACTCAAGTATTCCACTTTCACGGGAAAATCGTGCAGTCGCTCGCTGAAGGTTTTGTAGTGCTGCAGCGCCAAAACGGTGGTTGGCACAAGCACTGCCACCTGTTTGCCATCGGTAACGGCTTTGAAGGCAGCGCGTATTGCCACTTCAGTTTTGCCAAAACCCACATCGCCGCACACAAGACGGTCCATCGGGCGATCCGACTCCATGTCGTGCTTCACATCGCTGGTGGCTTTTTGCTGGTCGGGCGTGTCCTCGTAGATGAACGACGCCTCCAATTCGTGCTGCAAGTAGCCATCGGGCGAGTAGGCGAAACCTTTCTGCGCCAAGCGTTGCGAGTAGAGTTTTATCAGGTCGCGAGCAATATCTTTGACCTTGCTCTTGGTGCGCTCTTTCAGTCGTTCCCATGCGCCAGTGCCAAGTTTGTTGATGCGCGGCTCTTCGCCCTCTTTGCTCTTGTATTTCGAAATGCGATGTAGCGCATGAATGCTAACAAAAATGATGTCGTTGTCCTTGTAAATCAGCTTGATAACTTCCTGCGGCTTGCCATTGACCATGGTGGTTTGCAGTCCGCCAAACACGCCCACGCCATGGTCGATATGCACCACATAGTCACCCACTTTGAACTGATTCAGCTCTTTCAGCGTCATTGCCACTTTGCCAGCGCGGGCGGTGTCGCTACGCAGGGTGAATTTGTGGAATCGGTCGAAAATCTGGTGGTCGGTGAAGCAGCAGAGGCGCAAATCGTGATCGACAAAACCTTCGTGAACGGTTTTCAGAATGGGCGTGAAGGTGATGTTGTCGCCACGTTCGGCAAAGATTGATGCGATGCGGTCGGTCTGTTTTTTGCTATCGCTGGCAATGAAAATGGTGTAACCGTCAGCCTGATATTTTTTGAATTCTGCCGATGCAATGTCGAAATTCTTGTGGAAAATGGGCTGTGGCGAGGTCTGAAAATCGATTTTTTCGCCTTCGAAATAGTTTTTGCCGATTTCTATGGTCTGAAACTGCTCGATTTGCTCCAAAAGTTCGTCGCCAAGGGCAAATTTTGCCGTGAGATCGGGCGTTTTTTGTGTCTCGTTGGCTTTCACCAGCGCATCGTCGTAGAGTTGGTTGGCACGATCGCGCATCATGCGGAGGTTGCTCGCCACAATCAGCGTTTCGGGGCTGGCAAACTGTAGCAAACTGACCTGTTCACCGCAAATTTTTTGCATATCTGGCACAATGGCTATCTGCGTCTGCTCGTCGATGGAGAGTTGTTTTTCGATGTCGAAAGTGCGAATGCTATCGATTTCGTCACCAAAAAAGTCGAGACGGTAGGGTAGTTCGTTGGCAAACGAGAAGATGTCGACAATGCTGCCGCGCACCGAAAATTGTCCTGGCTCGTACACAAAATCCACATTTTCGTAGCCAAATCGTTCGAGCGTTTCGGTCAGTTGCTCGCTGTCGATGCTGTCGCCTTTGGCAAGACTCATGCGGTTTTGGTCGAAATCGGCGGCGCGCACCACCTTTCCCATCAGCGCATCGGCATAGGTTACCACCACGCACGGCTCTGCATTTTGCAGATGGTTGAGCGTGTCGGCGCGCAAAATCTCGTTGGCAGCGTCGGTTGTGCCGCGCTTGTGGGCATATTTGTAGATGGTCGGGAAGAACGCAATTCGCTCTTTCCCAAATAGTTGTGCAATGTCGTGATAGAAATAGCCTGCTTGCTCTTCGTCGTCGAGAATGGCGATGATGTGCCGCTCGGTCTTTTGCATCAATGCGGCTGTTGTGAGGGCTTTTGCAGAACAGAGTAGTCCGTTCAGACTGATGTGGCGTTGGTCGCTGCGTGTCCATTCTGCCAAGCGGTCGATCAGCGGATGGCGCGCGTAAATATCGAGAAATTCGTTCAGAAGCATCACTTAGGGGCTTTGTGGTAGAGATATAATCCGATGGCAAGGAATATCAAATTGGGCAACCAAACGGCCAAGAGCGGATTCATGCTGCCAGCGATGGAGAGTTGGCTCGAGAAGGTAGTGAACAAGATGTAGAGCGCGCTCAGCGTGATGCCAATGCCGATGTTTACGCCCATGCCACCGCGAATTTTTTTGCTCGAAAGCGACACGCCAATCAGCGTCAATATGAGCGCCGCCAGCGGTGTAGAGTAGCGTTTGTGATATTCGTCCTCGAAAGCCTGCGTGCCGCCAAGTCCGCGCTCCTTGCGCTTTTCGATGTAGTGTTTCAGTTGCGGCGTGTTCATTTGCGCAGCCTCTTTGGCAGTGATGAAAAAGTCGGCAGGATCCATGTAGATCACCGTGTCGAGCATGTTGCCTTGCGTGATGTGCTCGTACATGCCATCGAAATTGCGAATAAGATAGTCTTTCACCGTCCAATGATAGAGCGAATCCATCACCACTTCGCGAGCGGTGAGGCGCGAGACGAGCGTTTTGCCTTCAAATTTCTCGAGCGAAAAGTTGCGCCCAACATTCGTCGCTTCTTCGTATCGTCCGAGATAGGCAATGATGCCTGGCTCAATTTCCATCTGCACATTGCGCGCCACGTCCGAGGTGAACCGCGATACATATTGATCCTCGAATTTCAGGCGGGTGCGGTTGGCTGGCGGAATCACAAAACTCATCAGCACAAACGAAAAAACAGCGATCAATCCAGCCGAAATCATGTAGGGGCGCAGCAATCGGTGAAAACTCATTCCGCCCGCAAGCATCGCAATAATTTCGCTATTGTTGGCCAGTTTCGAAGTGAAAAATATCACCGAAATGAAGGCAAACAGCGGCGTGAACATGTTGGTGAAAAACGGAATGAAATTCAGGTAATAATCGAACACAATGGCTTGCCACGGCGCATTATTTTCCATGAAATCGTCGATTTTTTCGGTGAAATCGAATATCACAGAAATGCTGATTATCAGCACAATAGACAGTGCAAATGTGCCAAGATATTT
>CAZGVF010000013.1:0-13292 GCA_964528925.1 uncultured Paludibacteraceae bacterium
TCTCGGCCTATTTTGAGTATTATCTTTTTAAGACTTTTGCGCTCTACATTTCGGCTGGCTATGTGCAACACTTGCAGTCGACGCCTTTCAGCACCGCGCTCCGCACCGATGGCTCGCTCGATGTGAATATCGGTTTCACCACGACGCTCTATTAGACAAAAATAGGTGACAAGTTGTCCGAAAAACCTGCTGGCACGAAAATTGATTATTCGCCTAAAAATCAACAATTATTCTTCAATTCAAAATGATAAAATCAACTCCCGTATTGCTGCTGACTGGTTATCTGGGCAGCGGCAAAACAACCCTTCTGAACCGCATTCTTACCAACCGCAAAGGCATAAAATTTGCCGTGGTGGTGAACGATATAGGCGAGGTGAACATCGATGCTGACCTGATTGAAAAAGGCGGTGTGGTCGGTCAAAAAGACGATAGTTTGGTAGCTCTGCAAAACGGTTGCATTTGCTGCACACTGAAAATGGATTTGGTGCAACAACTTGACGACATCATGAAAATGCAGCGGTTCGACTACATCGTGATCGAAGCCAGCGGCATTTGCGAACCAGAACCAATTGCACGCACCATCTGCTCCATTCCGCAAATGGGCCCAGAATATACGAAACACGGCATTGCGCGGCTCGATTGCATCGTAACTGTGGTCGATGCGCTACGTATGCAGAGCGAATTTGCCTGCGGCGATAGTCTCACGCGCCGCGGTCTCGACGAGGACGACATCGAAAATTTGCTGATTCAGCAAATCGAGTTTTGCAACATTGTGTTGCTGAACAAAGCCGCCGAAGTCGCTCCCGACGAGCTGAAATGTATCAAGCAGATAATCAGGCACTTGCAGCCAAAAGCCGAGATCATCGAGTGCAATTATGGCGATGTCGATCTCGACAAAATCATTGGCACTGGTCTGTTCGATTACGAGCAAGTGGCGACCTCGGCTGCGTGGATTCACGAGATTGAGCGCACCGCCACCGACGAAGAGGAGCGCGAAGCCCATGCCGACCATTACCACGACGAAGATGACGACGACGAACATGAGCATCATCATCACCATCATGATCACGACCACGACGAGGGCGAGGCCGAAGAGTACGGCATTGGAACATTCGTCTACTATCGTCGTAAGCCGTTCGATATCAACAAGTTCGACCATTTTGTGGCGCGCAAATGGCCAAAGAGCGTCATTCGTTCGAAAGGCGTTTGCTATTTTAGCTCGCAACCCGATATGTCGTATCTGTTCGAGCAGGCTGGCGTACAGCAAAAGCTGCGCGAGGCGGGACTTTGGCTTGCCACCGCTCCAGCCGACGAATTGCAGCAGATGCTCGAGCAAGATCCGGGCTTGTTGCACGATTGGGACGATGTGTATGGCGACCGCATGATAAAACTCGTTTTCATCGGTCAGCATATGGACAAAGAGCAGATTATCAAAGATTTAGACGACTGCTTGGAGGAGTAGAAAGTCACAAATTTGAAACTGAATAAATGGGGATGTGGCGTGCCGCGTCCCCACTTTTTTTCTCAGGTCGAAATCAGAAATTTTTTTGTACCTTTGCTGCGTGATCATTGTTGACGAATTTTATGGATTTTAAGACACTAAATTTCACAATTTTTTGCGTGGGCAATGTGGCTGCGTATCTTCACAAAAGTGCGCGCGAAGTGTATCACAGCATGCAGCGGACGGGCATTATTGATGGCTACATAGTGCCTTGCTACGATGTTTTGCACACTTTTTCGAAGAATTATATAGTGGACGATTTGGTGTCGTTGATGCAAAAGAAAGGAGCGTTGTAATGATTTTGTACCATACATCGACAGTCGAAATTCGTCGGCCCGACTTTTGCATTCGCGTCCGTGTCTCGATTTTGGAGTCGGATTTTATCTGACGCCCATTCGACTTCAAGCGGAGCGTTATGGCGAGCGTTTTATCAGGCGTGGAGAAAATGCAATCTTGAACAGTTATCTGTTTGATGATGATTTGCCAGATTGTTCACGCAAGGTTTTCGATGCGTACGATGGCGAGTGGCTCGATTTTGTGACATTGTGTCGCAAGGACTTGCCACATACCGACTACGATGTTGTGGATGGTGGCATTGCCGATGATCAGGTTTTCAATACTGTCGATCTCTATTTTTCTGGTGTTTACACACGCGAACAAGCACTCAATCAGTTGCAATTCAAGAAACCTAATCGACAAATTTGTATCACTTCGTAGAATGTTTTGGATAGATTTTTGCATTTCCAGTCCTCTCAAAAATTGTGATTATGAACGCTAATCCCGATATTTTGCAAATGAAATATGCGCGCATTGTGAAACTTTTTGCGGAGCAAGCGGGCTTATCGTACGAAGAGGCACTTGGTAAATTCTACGATTCTTCCACCTACGACCTTATTAGCCATGGCATTGCTGATATGCATTGTTTCAGCGATGCCTATCTTGCCGATGAACTCCTGATTGAATTTGGCTATAAGCGGTGAAGCATTCGTCCGATAAAATCCGTTTTTTATTCTTTTTTGGTCGGCACTAGCCGATTTTTTTTGTACCTTTGCTGCGTGATTGTGGTCATTTTCGATGCAACAAGAATATCCATCGACATTGCTTGAACAGGCGGTGAACGAATTGAGCAAACTGCCTACCGTGGGGCGCAAAAGTGCGCTGCGTTTGGCGTTGCATCTGCTAAAACAGGACGAAAGCGAAGTGGAGGCGTTTGCCGATGCTGTGCTGCGCTTGCGCCGCGAGGTGAAACATTGTCGCATTTGTCACAACATTTCCGACAGCGATGTCTGTCAAATTTGCAGCAATCCGAACCGAAATGCCAGTCAAATCTGCGTGGTCGAGAACATTCGCGATGTGATAGCAATAGAAAATACGCAGCAATTTTCGGGGCTTTACCATGTGCTTGGCGGCATCATTTCACCGATGAATGGCGTTGGACCAGCCGATTTGGAGATAGCTTCGCTGGTCGATCGTGTGGCGGCGGGCGGCGTCGACGAGGTGATTTTGGCACTCAGTCCGAACATGGAGGGCGACACCACTGCGTTCTATATCTACCGAAAACTGGCCGACTACAGCGTGAACATCACCACCATTGCGCGTGGCGTGGCGGTGGGCGATGAACTCGAATTTGCCGACGAAGCAACGCTCGGACGCTCCATTCGCAATCGCGTGGCATTCTCATCGATAAAAACAAATTGATATCATTCCAGAAAATGAAAAAACGCCTTCTCATACTCTATTACTGCACTTTTGTGCTGGCTGTAGTGGCGGCAACGCTAGGCTATTTTTGCGTGAAAAATGGTTGGCTCGTGATCGAAAAAGGCACGGCTGCCAACATGGCAATTTATGGCGTCATCATTCTTTATGTGATTTGCAGCACGCCGTTGGTGCTCAAGTTTTTCGGACGATTTGCTGCCAAAATCCGCAAAATAGAAGATGAAAAATTGCGCCAAAAACGCTACACTTGTCTGGTCGCTACGCGGCTTGGTTTGGTGGCGCTTGGTTTGGTGGCATCGCTGTTTTTCTACTATATTTTGACTGAAAATTCACTATTGTGGTTGGCTGGAATTTCTGCTATCGCGCTCTATTTTTGCAAACCTACGGCCGACAAAGTAGATCAAGATCTTGAACCAGACGATGAACCAACGGACACGCAAGTTACTGATAATCAGGAATAATTTTTTTTATTTGAAAATTGCAGTGTCCGAAACTGATTAAGTAATTGAAAATTAGATAATTAGGTAATTGACATGACTACTATCGCAGTTGATTTTGATGGCACCATTGTGGAACATGCCTATCCGAAGATTGGCAAACCCATTCCGTTTGCTTTCGATGTGCTGAAACGCCTGCAGAGCGAATGCGGTTGTAACCTGATTTTGTGGAGTGTGCGCGAGGGCGAACTGCTCGACGAAGCGGTGGCTTTTTGCAAGAAAAATGGGCTGGAATTTTATGCCATCAATGCCAATTATCCCGAAGAAAAACAGGACGATATGCGGTCGCGCAAAGTGGTGGCTGACCTCTACATCGACGACCGCAACCTTGGCGGCTTGCCCGATTGGGGCGTGATTTATCGCATGGTGAAATTTGGCGAAACGCTCGGCGAAGCACTGCAAGGCACCAACGACCACGAACCGAAAAAACGCCGCGGACTGCGAGCGATATTGGGGATATAAAAGGTTTCAGGTTGGGCGGTGAACCCGTTGAATCGCAATGATATTAACTTGCTGATAATCAATTCAAAAGTGCAGTAACTAAACGCTAAACCGCAATAACTTTATAGACTTTCAAACTTTACAAACTTTCGAACTAGTTTATGATACAACGCATTCAAACCATCTATTTGCTGGTGGTAGTCGTGTTGGCGGCACTCGGTTGCGCCATGCCACTGGTCGATTTCGATAATGGACTGCAACAACTCACACTCTCGGCTTGGCAGATGTCGTCGGCAATGCCAGGCGCACTCACGCAGTCGGCGCATTTCTGGGGACTTTTCGCTATGTCGCTAGTCATTCCTGTGCTGGCATTCGTCACCATTTTTCTCTACCGAAAACGCATGCTGCAAATTCGTCTTTGCATATTGAACATCTTGCTGATGGTGGGCTATTACGCCGTTCTTGGCGTGTGTGTGTGGCAAACGGTGAGCAAATTCAACGCCGATTTTCGCCCACAATTGGCTGCGTTGTTTCCGCTCATCGAGATCATCTTGACTTGGCTTGCCATTCGTGGCATTGGCAAAGACGAAGCCAAAGTGCGTGCCGCCGATAGGTTGCGCTAATTTTTCGTTTTCTGAGTTTTTTTGTAGCGGTCGAACCCGTAGTACCAAAGCACTATGCCGATGGTGTAGAGCAGTGGCATGAGGTGCGCGCCCCACGATTCGAACATGGCTTGCAGACCGAAAGCCATGGTAAAACCCATGCCGTAGATGTTGTGCTGCATGCCAAAGATGATGAGCGGCGCGACTAAGATGAACACCATCAGCAAAAGTCCGAAGAGTCCGAAACTGAGCCATGAGTCGAGCAGCGCGTTGTGCGGGTGCATCATGCTGGGGTTGGCTTGGGGGTTGTCTGTGATGAATGGACTCATGTAGTGCGCCACAAATTCGGCATCGTTTGCCCCATTTTCGATGAATCGTTCGCGCCCAGCAGCCACGCCGTACCCGAGAATGGGGCGTTTCTCAATGGTCTGCATGGTTACTTTCCAAATGGAGAGCCGCGGATCTTCAGGTGCATTCTCGACGCGCGGATGCAGCCAAATCACCGCACACAGGGCTATTGCAAGCGTGATGACACTTGGCACGAAAGCGCGTTTGTAGCGTCGCCAAATCTCGACTAGCGCAAATGCCACCAGAATGATGTTGACCGTGGCGAAACCTACGCGTCCATCGCTCAAAAAGACAATGGCGAAGATGGCGAGCGTGGCTGTTCCTACGAGATATTTCACCCATTTTCGCACTGTTCGGTCGCTCAAAATGTAGATGCCCATCATCAGCGAGCAATTCATGTAGAGGTTGAAAAGCATGTGGGCGTGCACCTTTTCGATGCGAATCTGATTGATGTGCCAAGTGAGGTCTTCGAACGAGCGAAATGCCACTTCGGGCAGTGAACAAGCGATGTAGCCAATGGTCGTGATGGCGGTAATGATGAATGCGTAGCCAATGTATTTCAGCCGAATTTTTCCCATGCCGAGCAGTCCCATCAGTCCGAGACCGACGAATGGCATGCAGGCATTGCGCATGCGGTTGTAGATGGGCGTGGCGTCGCTGCCAGTGGCGATTCTGTAAATTGGAAACAGCGCAAAAAAGATGACCCATGCTACAAAAATCCATTTTTCGCTTGTCCAGCGCCAATTTTTCCAGCGCATGTTCATCAGCCAATCGATGCCAAAACTGATGAAAAACGCGTAGAGTGCAGGGCGTTTTATATCGATGGGCAGCATGAGTGTGCAAACGAGCCACATGGTGCTGATGTGGAACGCAATGCTAGTGACGCGCTGCAAAAGTTTGATGTTTTTTGGGGCGATGGTCATTGGTTTTCTTGAAATTTTCCGAAAATTCCGCGTTTATAGTCTATGATTCCGCGTATGGTGTAGCGTAAAATTTGCCATTTTTTCGGATAGCGATAGACTATGGTGCGTTTCAGCGTTTTGCGTAGCAATTTGTTGCGTAGTTTGCGCAGTCGTTTTTTCTGCTCGGGATACAAATCGGCAAGATGGAGCGAGTTGCGCGTGATGTAGTAGAAACGCAGTGGGGCGTGGGTGTAGATTTTTTTCGTGAAAAAGAGACAATGCGCTTTCACAATTTCGCCAAGCGGGTGCGCCAAAATGATGTCGTTTATGCGAACAATGTCGTAACCGTTGCGTTTTACGCGAAAGCAGTATTCGTCGTCGACAGCATCGATGAAAAGTTCTTCGAGGAAGCTGTTACCGAGTTTTTCAAAAATGGACATCGATAGCAGATTGCCCGAGGTCATGGTGGCTTCGCGCAGTGTGTAGCGTGGCAGATTTGGCGGAATTTTGCCACGAGTATTGTGAAATGGCACAAAAATGGCGACCTCATTTTTGCCTGTGTAGGCGTTGGCAAGGTCGACGAAACGCACGATGTCGTTGGGCGCAAAAAGGCTGTCCTGATCCATGGTCAGCACCCAAGTGGCTCCAAGCGATTTTGCTGTGTGGCAGCCGTAGTTGAGTGCCGCTGCTATGCCTCGGTTCTCGTGCAGGGGAAGGTATGTTATTTTTTCGGTTGCTAGTGTCGAAAGTAGTGCGCTGTTGTCGTTCGCCGAATTGTCGACTACTACTGTGTGCAAATCTGCTTCTACAAATTGGTGCAACTGTTTTGTCTGTTGTTCATTTGGCTTGTACCAAACCACAACGACTACCAATTTGTCAATCTCAATTTTCTCCATCGATGTTGAATTTTGTGCGCCCCGCAATTATCTGCAAAATAGTCCTTTGAAAATGGGGTAGTGCAATTTTTTTCGCAGTTTTATTTTTCGAACGAGGTTCAGTGGTTTGCGTTTTAGGTCGGCTGTGCCTCGGTTGATAAAATCGTCTACGGCATCTAAAACTCGCGCTGAACATTGGCAGTCGCGGTGCGGCTCGTGGTGGAAGGTATAGTCGTGAATGTGCATCATCAGGTCGTCTGGTCTTGTGAGTGCGGTTTCGAGGGCATCGCCAACCTCTGCTGGTTCTTGCACATCGATGAGGTGCGGACCAGGGTGCGAGTTGCGGAATGTAACTACGGGCTTGTCGAGGAACATAAATTCCAAAATGAACGACGAACTGTCGCACAAAAGCACATCGGCCTTTTTAATCAGTGGATTTTTGTCGGGCAGATCGTAGAAGGTAACATTATCATTTTCGGCAGCGATTTTTCTATAAACCGAGTTGATGTCTGGATCGGTCAGTTTGGGGTGGAAGGTTATTATCCAGTCCCATGGTTTTGTCTTGACCAATTGCGAAATTTCGTCGATGAGGTGCGGCGCAGAACAGAGACTCTTGGTGAATGTCGGGGCGTAAAGCACAACGGGGCGCTCATTGACGATTTTCTCTTGCATCTCGGGCGCAAAATAGCTGTCGGCTTTGGGCCAGCCTGTTTCGTAGACTCTGAAAAAGCCGTATTTTGCTGCCAATTCCTTGAAATATGGTGTGCTGCTCGGACCGTGAGTGCAGTAAATATCGAACCAACCGCGTATGGTGAAGTGGTCGTCGATGTTTTCGATGCGCTTTTGAATGGCATATCCGTGGAACAACGCAACTTTTATTCCTGGCAGAAAATCGGGAATATAGTTTCCTGGCGCAAACACTGCCAACGGGTTGTAGTCGATGGCTTCTTCAATCGAACCGATGCGTTGCTCGTCGTCTGTTAAACCGTTGGGGCAACCCTCTTCAATAAACCATGCGGCGTTGTCGCCTCGGCGCAGAATCTCGCGTTCCAGCGGCCGCATGATGGAGTATGCGTAGGGTAGCGTCACATACAACAGGTAGTTTTTCTTAGTCATGGCGTTGTGGTAATATGTATGCGTTCCAAAATGGCAGTCTGTCTTTTTTGAACCAGCCGTGGCAGCCAAACGGCAGTCGTTTGTTCATGGCGAGGCATTTGTCGGGGTGACTGTCGAACGAGAACCGCACTGCCTCTCTCATGCTTGGATAGCGGAAATTTTTCGGTTCAATAGCCCAAAACACATCTTCGTTGAATATGTGGTGCTTGTGTTTCAGATAGAGGTTGATGCGTTTGCGCTGTTTTTGGCACACTTCGATGAATGCAGGAATGCGCCGCAGCGACAGTCCGCCGTTGCCCACTTTGCCGTACAGTCGGCGGTTGCCTGCCACAAAAAGCCTGATGATTGGCCATGACCAAATGCCGCGTCGCCACCATGGAGCACCAATGTAGTCGAAGCCGCGTTGGCACCATTCTTCCAAACAGTCGTTGAAAATCCATGTGTCGGCTTGGCAAATGAGTATGTATTCGCAGTCGTCGAAACGCTTGTAAAAATCTTCCGACAGCATCATTCGGTTGTAGCCTTCGATGCCGTTTGCGCCAAGATTTTCGCTCGGAACATACATCGTTTCGCACTGTCGCAGGGCTGGCAGTGTGGCACAATAATCGTCTACGCAAGTGTCCTGCGGAATGAGCAAAACCTGCGGATAAGCCGCTAGCATTTGTATGTTGTGTTCCAGCGACATGCGCTCGTAGGCGGTTAGTTTGGGCGTGTAGAGCGGATAAATTATTTTGACCAGATGTTTGCTGTCTTGTTCCATCGCGTTAGTCGTATTCGTAGGTTATGTGTTTGCCTGCCCAAAATTTTTGGCGTGCCGCAAATATCTCTTTTCTGCAAAAATCGGCGTCGGCATGCCGTTCTGCGGCGTAGTGTTTGGCTATGAATTCGAAAAAATCTGTGTTGCCCCAAAGTCGTGCAAAATTGCGGCAACCCTCTTTCACACTGATTTTTTTGTAGGTCACGCGGTTAATGTCGACAAGGGCGAATACCGTTGTGCCGTTCTGCGTGTCGAACAAGATGTTGCCCGGAGAGTAATCTTTGTGATAAACTCCTTTTTCGTGCAACTCGCAGGTGAAATGCACAAAATCTGCCAAAATCGTTTCACGCCCAGCAATGCCACCGTGCCCAAATTCGTAGAATGTGTGCGCCAAATCCAATTGTTTCGTTATCAGATAACTTTCACACAAAAGTCCATGTTTGAAATGTAGCATGTAGGCTATTGGTTCTGGCGTCGAAATGCCTTTTTGTGTCAAAATTAGTGCATTTTCGTAGGCTCTTTGGGCTTTCGAACGGCGTAAGGTGCTGTAAATGAATTGGTTAATGAGAATTGGCGTGCAGTAGCGTTTCACGTTCAGTCGTGTCCCGTCGGGCAGCTCAATTACTTTTATGTGATTGCGCTTGTGGTAGATGGTCTCGCCTTCGCACTCGAAGCGCGTTGGTAATGTTTCTACCCAGCCGCGTAGGTTTTCGTAGACAGGATTGAGCGTTATTTTTACTGCGTTTTTCATTGCTGCCCAGTCATTCTGAAGTATTTGTCGAGTACGCCGATGGCAATGAGCAACTCGCGTTTTTTGTCGCGAAATTGGTCGATATATTCGTGGGCGTGTTGCACTATGGCTTCGGCCTCGGCAGGGTGGGCAATGTAGTAGCGTAGCCGTTCCTCCAAGTCCGAAAAGTCCGCTTTTATCTCGATGTAGTGGTAGTTTGGAACGAGCGTGCCTTCCATAAACCAAGTCTCGCAGGTTGGGCGTGGCATCACTGCTACGGAATTCGACGACATCACCCATTTCAGATTGCTGGCCACATCGTTTCCTTCCAATGCCATGATGAATTTGTAGTCGAGGTGCTCAGCAATGGTCATTTTTTCGGTTTGCCATGCCACAGGGTCGGTTGTGTTGGTGCTTACATCGCCGCAGTCGCACATGGGATTCCCGAAATACATTCGCATAAACTGGCGGCGCGACTCTTTGCCTTTCACTTTACCGCGAAAAATGGCCATATCTTTTTTGTCGGCAAACGATTTTTTGTCGTTCACAAAGATGAAGTGGCGCACCTTGTCCATCTTCAGCAAAATGCTGTTCTGATTGCCTTCTATCAACGGACGGCTTTTTACAATGCTTGGCATTTTTGGGACGAATGTTACATCGCCTGGGCAGATGTTCCAATGGTAATTCTGTGAGAAATAGCGTGTTATCTCGCGGCTGTCGAAGTAATAGACTTTGCCTTTCTTGCCTATTTTTTCGTCGCGCAGACGATTGCAACCATCTGGCAGTTTGGTGGGCGTGGTCAGGCGATTGTAGTAGTTGATGCGCTGTTCGATATACGCTTTGTCGGGGCGTTGTGCTATCGATTGCAGTAGTCGTTCGCGACAGTGGCGGTAGATGCAATTCGGCACAAGCAACCGCAGATAGTTGAGCAGATAATAGTTGAATTTTGAATTTTTTCCGCTGGTCAATATGTAGCGCAAATGGCGATTCATTGCATTATTTTTTCTACTTTTTCAACAATCATTTTTGGGCTGATTCCCGCAAGGCAGGCATAGTCGCCACGGCGGCAGGGTTTGTTGCCAAAGGTGGAACAGGGACGGCAGTGCAGATCGAGTTGCACTGCGTTGTCCATGCTCTGATGCCAGCCCATGAAGCCTGCGAATGGGTGTGTTGCGCCCCAAATGCTCACCACGGGCGTGGCGGCAAGCGATGCCAAATGCATGTTGGCGGAATCCATCGATACCATCACGTCTAGGGCGTTCATCAGTTCCAATTCGTCCTGCAAAGTCGATTTCCCAGCCGTGCAAATCACATTCTGGTATTTCGCTGCCCAACTTTCTAAAAGCGATTTTTCGCGTTCGCCGTTACCAAACAAATAAACTGTCCAACCGCGCTGCGATAGCAGTTCTACCACTTTTTCGCTCTTTTCGGTCGGATAAATTTTGCCTTTGTGACGCGCAAATGGCGCAAATCCCACCCAGTGACGCGACGCTGGTTTTTCCGCAAATAGCGATGTGAAATCGAGCGTAACTGCAAAACCGAGTCGCTGCAGCACATCGGCGTAGCGTTCGGTCGAGTTTTTCAGTTGTACAAAGCGTTTGCAGTGCGCGCGCGTCAAGCGGCGTTTGGCTGGGTGACCCTTGTCGATGGTGGCAATTTTGGCACCATGTAGCAACGCTCGCCATTTGATGTAGAATGTGCGTAACACGCTATGCAGGTCGGCTACATAGTCGAACTGCCTGATTTTCAGATCGTTCTCGACGAACGCTTTTAGATTTTTGAAACTCTGCAGCGCTTGCGGATCGATGCCGATGAAATGGACATTCTGCGGCATTTTTGCAAACAACGGCGCGCACATGCTTTTGCTCAAAAAGGTGATGTCCAACTCGGGGTGCTGCAGTGCCAACGACTGCACCACTGGCACAGCCATCGCTACATCGCCCAAAGCCGAAAATCGTATGACAAGAATGCGCTTCATCTATTTTTGACCGTACAACACAGGATTGAGCGTCGGGTCGTTGTACATTTTCATTTGCTTGTACACTTTCATGATGCGCTCGCCCGATTCGTAATCAGCAAGAAGTTGCGAAATAGAGGTGGTCATGTCGTGCAATTGTTCATTGAGAACTGCCAATTTCGCCACGCATTTTTCGTGTTGCTCGGCGGGCACATTTTTGCGATCGACTTGCTCTTGCATGTGGAAGATTTTTACATGCAGAATGCTCAAACGGTCGATGGCCCAAGCAGGACTTTCGGTGTTTATTTTGGCATTTGCTTGTGGCGCAATGTTGTGATATTTCTCCCAAAAATAGGAGTCGATGCGCTCCACAAGGTCGGTGCGGTCTTGGTTCGATTTGTCGATGCGGCGTTTCAGTGCCAATGCCTCCACGGGGTCGATTTGCGGGTCGCGAATGATGTCCTCCAAATGCCATTGCACGGTGTCGATCCAGTTTTTCAGATAGAGATCGTGCTCTATCGTTCCCGCCTTGTAAGGATTGGCTATGGGCGCATCTACATTGTCGGTTTTGTGATAATCGACGACTGCATCGTCGAAAATTTTGTTGCTCAATTCTACAAAATTCATACGCTATTTTGTTGATTTTTTGTTGCTATTCCAGATTACCCCGCGCTTTGCTACGGTTATCATCACGCCAAAATCGTTGCCAAACTGTGTGCCGAAATCGGCCGCCATTGCCAACGAAAATTCAAGATTCCATGCTTTCTCTACGTGCTTGGTTACCTCTAATAATAATGCACAATTGGTCGAAAAAGTTGCATCTTCGTCGGCGTAAGTGCCATAATTTTTCGAATAAGTACCCATGGCGCGGTAACGAAAGCCGTAAATATCGCCTTTCAATGCCACATGATGCGCCATCACGCGGTTGTTTTTTGTACCCCAACTGCCATCGGCATTGTATAGTGGCGATGTGATGAGCGGCGTGCCAATGGTGCGACCGAAATAGTTCCACCCATTGCGATAAATGCCGTTGTTGAAATAGTTGTCGCTGCCGCCAAAAACTAGTCCGTCGCGGTCGTGATACGGCCCCGATTGGTCGGTGGTCTGCACAAATTCGTAGCATATCTTGCTGATGAATGGCCATTTTGTCTGACCGACGGTTACGCCCCAAATGCCGTCGCTGCGGTTCATCGCGCTCCAAAAGGGTTTTATCGGACCATCTTCGAAAATGGTTTGCCAATAGGCCGAAATTTTCCAGCCCGTCCATTTTATGTCGAGTCCGATATTTTGCGAGCCGATGTGGTTTCCCTGCGCATTCAGCTGATCGTTGGCCATGCTGCCGCCCGAACTTGCCGTGAAAGCATTGCACCAATCTTTGAACGAATTGCCCAAGTCGCCATACACGGGCGAAGTGCCGCCCCATTGCGCAGCGTGATGAAATTCGTAACTGATGTTCACGGGCAGCGATCCGCCCAATCGTCCACCGATAAATTTGTAGTGAAGGTAGGCGTTTTTCACATAGTCGTTGTCGGCAAACCAGCCGTGCGTGATGCCACCTTTCACCTCCAGATAGCCGTAAGTAAATGGAAATGCGGTCCACCTGTCAATGCCAATGGTGATGCGTGGCATGGGGTGTGCATTGCGCGAAAATAAGAATCCGCCGCTCGATAGTTCTGCGTCCTGATTGCCCCAAGTTTCTGGCTTTATTCCCGCTGTGATGTCGAAAACGTAGAGCCGCACGTGACCGTAGCACTGCTGCAAAAATCCCGTGCCGCCTTCGGTGTGTACTTGCCCTACAAGTTCGAGTCCGAAATCGTAGTCCCACCAACGATTTGGGCGCGTGGCATCTT
>CAZGVF010000013.1:13392-18655 GCA_964528925.1 uncultured Paludibacteraceae bacterium
ACAAGTTCGAGTCCGAAATCGTAGTCCCACCAACGATTTGGGCGCGTGGCATCTTTGCCGATGTAAATGCCAAGATTTCCGCTGTGCGGTTGGTACGAAATGGCGCCATCGCGGTTCGTCTGCAACCAATAGGGCGCATATTTTCCAGTTGATGTTACGGCAGTGAGTTCTACGGCGTAGTTTATTGTGTCGTTTGCGGTGTCGACCGAATCCATGGGCAGCGGCCACGGCTTCCACGCCAAGGCGGGTAGGGTAGCACCGAGCAACGTCAAAAACCATATTTTTCTTATTCTGTCCATGCGTGCATATCGCTCAAAATTTGCTCATCGGCATCGTTGCCAAGTCCGACAAAATGTCTGTTGCCGATTGTGAATGCCACAGCGTTTTCTCGCGCGCCGTTGGGCAGATGTCCGTGCAGTGTCCAGATGTCTTTTTCTGTGTCGTAGCACAAAACTTGGTCGTACACTTCGCCCGTGGTCAGTGAGCCGCCAAAGTGCCGTCCGCCCATCATGTAGATGTAGCGACTGTCGGTTGTGGTGGCGGTGTAGACGCGCCCCGATGGCATTTTTGCGCGTTCAGCCCAGCGGTCGGTGGCGGGATCAAATTCGTACCACTGGCGTTCGTTCAGATTTTTGCTGTTCCAACCTCCGCCCAGAAAGCAACGTTCGCCCACCTGCGCTCCCGTTAGGCTGATGCCATGAGTCGCATTTTTGTAGCTAGTCTCGTGTGCAGTCCAAGTGTTGCTGGCTATGTCGTACTCACCGATTTGTCGTGAATAGCCATAAGTGCCAAAGCCGTAGCAGGCATAGATTTTTCCGTCGAGATAGTAGGCTGCGCAATCGTTGGTGTAGTCGTTCGGAAAACTGTCCAATTGCTGCCAAGTGTGTGTGGCGGGCGTGTAGCGCCACCAGTCGCGGTGGTAATTATTTTCGTTGTAGATGCCGCCGCTGAAGCCTAACCCCACATACACATCGCTGCCAACCACTTGCGCCGTGGCATGCACGCGACTGCCAAACGGTACTTCGCCAAGGTCGGTCCAAGTGTCGGTCGTGGGGTCGTATTGCCAGAGATTTTTCGGGTAGCCGTTGGCATTGCTTTTGCACGCATCGCTGCTCAGTGTGCGCCCGCCCACAATGTAGGCTTTGCCATCGACCACAAACGCGGTGGCCGCAGTTCTCGCCTCGGGTAGATTGGCGCATGCCTCGAAAACTAATTGATTTTCAGGCTCTTGCAAGCGATTGCACCCGCACGCCACACCGATTATCAACAAAAGAAATGGGTAAAAATGCCGCATCGAAAAATGTTTGCCTTTTCGAGTGCAAAGGTACAAAAAAACGCTCAACTCCATGCGAAGTCGGGCGTTTTTTATTGGAATGGTGAAGAGCACTACTTACTTTTCTCTTTTTAGATTATCCCCTGCGCCATCATGGCTTTTGCCACTTTCATGAAGGCGGCTGTGTTTGCGCCTTTCACGTAGTTCACATAGCCGTCGGGTTGAGTGCCGTATTTCACACATTGTGCGTGAATGTCGCCCATTATCTGGCGGAGTTTTTCATCGACTTCCTCTTTGCTCCAGCTCAGGTGCATGGCGTTTTGCGTCATCTCCAAGCCCGAAACCGACACGCCACCAGCGTTGGCTGCTTTGCCTGGCGCATACAAAATTTTCGCCTCCTGGAAAACACGAATGGCCTCTGGCGTCGATGGCATATTTGCACCTTCCGACACGGCAATCACGCCATTCGCAACCAGCGCGCGTGCATCATCGCCGTTAATCTCGTTTTGCGTAGCCGATGGCAGCGCAATGGTGCATTTTTCGTGCCACGGACGACCGCCAGCCACATATTTGCAACCATATTTTTCGGCATATTCGCGAATGCGTCCGCGGTAAACCTGTTTCAACTCGAAAATGTAGTCCAATTTCTCACGGTCGATGCCGTCGGGATCGTAGATGTAGCCATCGCTGTCGCTCATTGTTACGACCTTTCCGCCCATTTGAAGCACTTTTTCGGCGGTGTAAGTCGCTACATTGCCCGCGCCCGAAATGCAGACGGTTTGTCCCTTCAGATCGGTGATGCCGCGACTTTTCAGCATGTTCATCAAGAAATAGATGTTGCCATAACCCGTAGCTTCGGGACGAATGAGCGAACCGCCAAATTCCATGCCTTTGCCCGTGAAAGTGCCAGTGTTTTCGCGCGCCAACTTTTTGTACATGCCGTACATGTAGGCCACCTCGCGACCGCCAACGCCTATGTCGCCGGCAGGAACATCGGTGTCGGGACCAATGTTGCGCCACAATTCAAGTACCATGGCTTGGCAGAAACGCATGATTTCGGCATTCGATTTGCCACGTGGCGAAAAATCGCTACCACCTTTGGCACCGCCCATTGGCAGCGTGGTGAGCGCGTTTTTGAAAGTTTGCTCGAAAGCCAAAAATTTCAGAATCGATGGGCAAACCGACGCATGAAAACGCATGCCGCCTTTGTAAGGACCAATGGCGTTGTTGTGCTGAATGCGATAGCCCATGTTGGTCTGCACGCGACCCTGATCGTCAACCCAATTCACACGAAACGAAATGATGCGATCGGGAATGCAAAGACGCTCTATCAGATTGGCTTTTTCAAATTCGGGGTGACGATTGTAAACATCTTCAATCGAAGTTAGCACCTCGCGCACAGCCTGAATGTACTCTGGCTCGTTCGGAAAACGGCGCTGCAAGTCGTCAATAACTTTTTGAGTCTCCATTTACTGAAAAATTAAGTGGTGAAAAAATTGTTTTGTTCAAAATTTTGGTGCAAAAATACTTTTTTTTCAGAAAATGATCTGAAAAATGGCGTAAAAATCGACAAAAATCCGCTTTTTTTGTTTGCATTTCACTATACGAAATTTTTTGCCTAATTTTGCACGATTTTTTCGATAGAGAAAACGATGGAAATTATCACTACAAAAAATGAACTTGCACGCTGCGTAAACGACTGCAAAAAAGCGGGTTTGCGCATCGGATTTGTGCCAACCATGGGCGCGCTTCACGAGGGGCATCTCTCGCTTGTGCGTCGCGCTGTTTCGGAAAACGATCGCTGTTTTGTGAGCGTTTTCGTCAATCCAACGCAATTTAACGACAAAAACGACCTCGCCAACTACCCGCGCACGCTCGATGCCGATGCCAAACTGCTCGAATCGGTTGGCTGCAGCGTGGTTTTTGCGCCGTCGCCTGACGAAATGTACGACACCAACGAGATGAACACCACTTTCGAGTTCGATTTTGGCGGTCTCGACCAAGTGATGGAGGGCAAATTTCGCCCCGGACACTTCAATGGCGTGGTGCAAGTGGTGAGCAAACTTTTCCGCCTTGTGCAGCCAGATAAAGCCTATTTTGGCGAAAAAGATTTTCAACAACTCGCCATCATTCGTCGCATGGTGCGTGTGATGCAGTTCCCAATAGAAATTGTGGGTTGCCCCATTGTGCGCGAAGAGAGCGGACTCGCACGCAGTAGCCGCAATGCATTGCTCACTGCCGAACAACGCAAAACGGCCGCTCACATCGCCGCCGTGCTGAAAGAAAGCACCACTTTCGCACTCGAAACTTCGGTGACCGACCTGCACGATGCCGTGGTGGCAGCCATCAACCGCAAAGAGGGCTTGGAGGTGGAATATTTCTCCATAGTCGATAGCGACACACTGCAAGCCATCGAAAAATGGGACGAAGCTGCGCATGTAACTGGCTGTATCACAGTCTATTGCGGCAAAATACGACTCATCGACAACATTCGCTACAAATAACCCTTGTTACACCAATAGCCTGAAATGGTCAAACTCTACAACGAAAACCCAAACCCGAAAATAATTGCTCACATAGCCGAAATTTTGCGCAACGGTGGCATCATCATCTACCCAACCGACACGGTCTACGCCATTGGTTGCGATATGTTTCAACCGCGCGCCATCGAAAAAATTTGCCAATTCAAAGGTGCCGATCCGCGCAAAGCCATGCTCGCCATGGTGTGCCACGATTTGAGTTCGGCTAGCGAATTTGCCAAAATCGACAACCAAATTTTCCCAATTCTGAAACGCAATCTACCTGGCGCATTCACGTTCATTCTGCCCGGCAGCAATCGACTCCCGAAACTCTTCAAAGATCGCAAAACCATCGGCATTCGCATTCCGAAAAATAACATCGTCAGCGCCATTACCGAAGCACTCGGCAACCCGCTGATGACCGCATCAATCAAAGATCTCGACCTGTCGGAATACGAAACCGACCCCGAACTGCTGCAAGAAAAATATGGTCACATGACCGACATCATCATCAACGGCGGCATGGGCGGCACCACGCCATCGACCATTGTCGACTGCACCAGCGGCGAACCGCAAATCACGCGACAGGGACTTGGCGTTCTCGCAGAATAATTTTTCTGAAAAATTTTGTCGGAACATATTTTTTTTCTACATTTGCAGCCTAAATAATTCCACCCGAAAATCTAAAAAATCAACCCAATATGAAACACGTTGTTAGAAGCATTCTAATCGTTGCAATCGCCTTTCTGGCCTACATTTGCGTGATGAGCATCGTTACGCCAATCCGTTTCGAAAACGAGCGCAATCGCCGCGAAAAAGTTATCATTTCGAACTTGGTAAACATTCGCAAGGCGCAAATCGAATACAAAAATCAAATGGGCTGCTACACCGCAAGTTGCGACACGCTCATCGATTTCATCAAAAATGGCAAAATGCCCGTGGTTTTGAAAGAAGGCACGCTCACCGACGATCAGTTGAAAGCGGGTCTCACCGAAGCCAAAGCCCTGAAAATTGTGAAATCGGGCAACAAAAAAGAGATTGCTGCCAATGGTCTCGAAGGTTTCCGCCGCGACACCTCGTTCGTTAGCGTCTACGAAAGCCTCTTCGCAAGCACCATTCCAGCCGACCAAATCGACCAAATGGTGGTTGTGCCTTTCTCGGGCGGACAGCGCTTCGAAATGGCTGCATCGTCGTTCACCAACGCTAAATCGGGCACGGTAGTTCCGCTGTTCGAGGCACGCGCGCCATACGACATGTACCTGAGCGACCTCGATCGTCAAGAGCTGATCAACCTGAAAGACCAAAAACGCCAACTCGAAAAGTTCCCTGGTCTGAAAGTTGGCTCCATCGACGAACCCAACAACAACGCTGGCAACTGGGAATAAACCGAAATTCCCCATCAATACCGAAAAAATTGCTGATTGTGCCAGTCGCAGTCAGCATTTTTTTAATTGATAGTTGACAATTGATA
>CAZGVF010000014.1:0-10296 GCA_964528925.1 uncultured Paludibacteraceae bacterium
TGAAGCCATTTCTGTCTTTATTCCTTTGTCCTTACTCTTTACTCAAATTTCGAACTTTCCAAAAATCTCCTCGAATTTTTCCTGAATTTTCTCTTCGATGGAGCGGTGGCGCGGCAAGGCAGCGTTTTCGTCAATAGCCATTTGAAACATTTTTTCGATGGCTAGCACGCTCTGTTCTATGCCAAACTGGCGGCCGTGTTCACTGTATTTATGCTCCATGCGCTCGCGTTCGTCGGGGTTGTCGAGCCAATAGTCGATGGTCTGCGCAAGGTCGGTGGCATTGCCAGGCACAAACAGACTGCGTTTGTCGAGGGCAAACTGCGGCGTAGCAGAACGACTGCTGTTGGCGATGATCGGCACAAGTCCGCTCGAGAAAGCTTCGATGCACGAGATGGCCTCGATTTCGATGTCGGCAGCGTGAACGTAGAGATCGCACATGGCCAGCATGTCGAGCAGTTCGGGTTTGCTGAAAAAGCGGAATATCGGCGGATTTTTGAGCGTGCGTCCTAGCGCCTCCAACTCGTCGTGCTTGGGTCCTTGACCAGCAAAAACCAGCTGAATGCGGTCGGCATACTTCGAGCGCTTCACCGCCTTGATGATGACATCTTGGCGTTTTTCGGCCGACAGACGACCAATCATCATTATCAGAATTTTTCCTTCGAATTCGGGCGTTTTCGCCTTTTTGCGATAGACAAAATCAGGTTCTACGCCATTCGAAATCACATGCAACTGCGCTGTGTAGCCATTCTTTTTCAGTTGATTAGCGATGAATTGGCTCGGGCAGTGAATGTGCGTGAAGTGGTTGTAGAAAATGTCGCGCGCAACCATGTAGAGCGATTTGTTCACCAACCGCCAGTTCTTCATGCCTGCCGACGAGGTAATGTTTTCGGGCTGCACATGAAATGCGGCAGTGTGCGGCACATTCAGCGTTTCAGCCACCTTCAAGCCAGCGACCGACAGCGCGAAAGGCATCATAAAATGCACCACATCGGCCCACTCGATGGCTTCGGTGAGTTTGGCCTTATTAGGCGTGGCAAAAGCCATTCCCTGCTGCTTGATGATGTTGTCGAACAGCGGCATGTGGAACTCGCGAACGATGTATTTGTCGTCGCTTTCGGTGCCAGTGGTTATCACGCGCACCTCGTGACCGTGGTTGCGCAACACATTGGCAAAACGTTTTGCCGAAATGGTCGTGCCGTTGTTGTCGGCATCGAATTGGTCGATTACAAGCAGGATTTTCATGACTTCGTGAATAAGGAGTAAAGAGAAAAGAATAAAGACAAAAGACAAAGGACAAAAGACGGGGCAATGCGATTTTTGCTATTCTTCTTCAGTCTTTTTTCTTGTGGTCTTGGTCGTGTTTTTGCTCTTTGCGCGAGTTTTTCTGACGGCTTTGGTCTTCTTACTCTTGCTTTTTTGCGGCAATTCAGCCAATTTTGTTTGCAATTTAGTTTGCAATCTGTCTTGCAATTTTTGCAGATGTTTGAACAGATGGCGCTCGTGTGTCTGGCGGAAACGCAAGTGATAGCAAGCCACCGCCGTGGTGAAATAGAAGCCCACTTGCAGCCAAAGTGCCTGATATTCAAACTGAATCTGATTGAGCGTTGCGCCCATGCAGTTCATCTTCACAAATCCCTGCACGCCGTGAGTCGATGGAATGAGGTACGACACATAGCGCCAGAACACTGGCATGGCATCGGTTGGCCACGAAACGCCCGTGAGGAATATAAAAATGACCGAAGTGAAGACGAACAAAATCATCGGACTCTCGCGGTCTTTCACAAAACACGACAGCGTGATAGCAAAAAATATGCACGCCAAAATGTACGGCAAACCGAACATCAGCAAGTCGATAGGATTGGACAAACGCGGCAACGAAAATAGTTTTGGCATAACAAGCAAAAGCCAGAACGATGCCAGCGCATAGAGCATGAAATAGAGCAACGATTTACCAAAAACAATGCGGAAAACACCATTGTAGTGGTTCGCCACGGGAATTAGCGTATCGAATTGGTTGCGTTCACGAGCCGTGCCAGCCAACATGCAAATGCCAATGAGCAAAGTCTGCTGAATGAGCAGCATCAGCACAGCGGGAATCAAGAAACTAGCGAAACCCGACTGCGGATTGTAGAGCGAAATGGATGCCGATTGCACAGGGTGCGCCGCCACAAAATCTTGCTGTGCCGTAGCGTGTTTCTCAGTCTCCATCTGCAGTTCCGCGCCCATGTCGAGCGACACTTCGGTGGCAGTAAGCACAAACGCTTTGTAGAAAAGCAGGCTGCTCATGTCGCAATAGAGGCTTGCGTGCGTCTGCTGATTGCGGTTGACGGCTTCGCTGAAATCGTGCGGAATGTAAAGAATGCCGTAAGCATACTGCTTGTAGAGCCACTCTTGCGCGTGCGGCATGTCGGGACAATGCGCCACCACTTTCACCTCGGGGCTGGCATCGATGCGACGAATAAACTCGCGACTGAATGCCGTATTCGAATCGTCGACAACGGCCAATGGTGCCTCGCTAGCGCGTTCGGTGTTGTAGATGAGCGTGTAGATGATAGGATAAACCAGCGGCACTATCAAGAAGAAAAGCACCACCACCGAATCCTTAAAGATGAAATTCAATTCCTGACGCCACACCCAAAATGTGTCGCGGAAACCTTCGCGTATGCGCTGTCCAAGACTTTGTGGTTTTTCCATGACTTTGAATGATTTGCGTTAAGGAATATATTTGAAATGAAGCAATTCTCTATGCAGATTGCGCGCATTTAGCACTGGCAATAGCAAGAAACACATCAGCGCCACGTAGTGCCACCAACTGTAATAAAGCGGTGCGCCGTTCAATGCTTGCGCTATGTAGATCTGAAAATAGTGCCGCATTGGGAACAGATAAGCCAATGCGTGAATGGGTGCGTACATGGCTTGCACGGGGAACGAAAATCCGCAAATCGAAAACGACAACATGCCGAAAAGACTTGCAAAACTCAGTCCCATGCGCAGCGTTGGCAGAATGCTGATCATGAAGACGCCCACTGCTTGCGAGGCGATAATCAGCAAAAACATGGCCAGCGCCATTGGCCAAAAGCCCGATTGCAGCGGAAAATGTCCCCAGCCGTAGAGCGACGAAAGCATGAAAAATCCCGTTACACACCAAAGCAAAGTTTGCGGCACAAGTTTTCCTAACAAACTTATAATCAGCGAGTTACCGCCACGACTAAGCCACTGGCGCGATGTACCTTCTTTTATTTCGATGCCGATGGAATAGACCGTCATCATGAAGATGAGCAGTTGCATCATGCCAGGCAGGAAGCAGTTGTTCAGATACACGGAATAATTTAGCCACGGATTGCCAAGTCCGTGCGTATGGATCACTATCGGCTGAATGCGCGCCATGATAGCCGCCTCGGTCTGCCCGTACGCCAAACCCGTCTGCAGCGAAACCGCCTTGCCCGCCAGCACCGATACGGTCTCCATATCTTTGAAAAGCAGCGAACCGCCAATCATGAATGCGCCCGTGGTGTAGAACGAAATTTTCGGTTGTCGACCAGCCGTGGCATCGGCAGTGAAGCCTTCGGGAATGTAGAAAAATCCGTAGATTTTGCCCTCCTGCAAGGCTTTGCGCGCCTCGGTGAAACTCATGGTCTGCATCACAATGTCGGTCTGCTGAAAACTGTTCAGCTCCCTCACAAGTGTGCGCGTGGTGGCAGAATTGTCGAGATCGACAATGCCAGCGGGCAGATTTGTAGGCAATCCGCAATTCATCAGCGAGAGCATGACCACGGCTGTAATCATCGGTGCGAAAAATATGCCGAAAGCGTAGATTGGTCTCGTTGCAATGCGCTGCCACTCGCGTTTTCTGATGGCTCGCAGTCGTCTATGTATCTCTTTTATCGACATTTTTTAGAAATTCCAGCCCGATTTTTCTTTGCTTGGCATTTTGATGATTACGCTCATGCCAGGGCGCAAACCTTCGACTTTTTCAACAGGACGCGTGCGCACCTCGAAAGTCTTGATGTCGTATTGACCTGTGGCTTTGGTGGCTTTCCACACAGCGTAGGTTCCCATGTCTTTCAAGTGAGTTATGCGCAAATCGATGGTGGCATTGTCCAACGCTGGCACAAAAGCCGAAATGGTTGTTCCAATTTTGAAATCGTTCAACAGATCCTCGCGCACATTGAAAATCACGGTCATGTCGTCGAGGTTCACAATGTTCATAATAGGTGCGCCCTGCCCGACCAATTCGCCCACTTTCGGGAAAATCTCGGAGATTTCGCCATCGATAGGCGACAGCAACGCGCCCTCGCGCTCATACGATTGCACCTCGGCCATTGTTCCGAGCGAATAGTTCACAAATGCGTCGAAAAGTGCCTCGCTCTCGTCGTCAAGACTCTCTTTGCTGCGCTGATATTGCGTGTAGGCAGCCTTTTCCGTCGCACGCATCGATTGCAGCGTGGCTTCGGCTTCGTCGCGGCGCTGCGCCGAGACTACACCCTCTTTGTACAATTTCTGAATGCGCGTGTTGGTCTTTTCGGCCAGTTCGCGATTGGCTTTGGCCTTTTGCCACATGTCGTAGGCAGTTTGCACGGTATTGCCCGATGCGCCCTTGCCTGCCCTTTCGCGCTGAGCTGCTGCGGCTTGTTTCAACGCCTCAGCTTGTTCGCGCTTGGCGGCCACTTCAGGACTAGGAATCAGCACCAGCGTGTCGCCAACCTGCACTTTGTCGCCAACTTCAAAATTGTATTTCACAACCCTGCCAGGCACTTTGCCCGATATGCGCAACTCATCGGCCTCGGCTTGACCCATTATTATCTCGTCCTCGGGCTGTAGCACAAAAAATCCGCCCACAGCCACCAGCACTATTATTCCCACCATCACGCAAAATGCAATGATAATGTTGTTCAGAGCCAACTTCTTCTTACTTTCGAGCCGCTCTTTTTTCTCTTTTTTGCTATCAGTTTCCATAAAAAATTAGTTTCTAATTGTTTTGCGCGCTTCGCGCTGTTTCTAATTGTTTATTTGAAAATTTGAAGATTTGAAGATTTCGGTATCAACAACTTTTTCTACCTCACAAACCCCCAATCATACGTTAAACTTTTCAACTCTTCAACTCATCAACTTTTCAACCTAAAATGACGCTCCACGTCATTTTACCTGCCCACACACTTTTTGTAGCGAGAGTTCGGCCAAGCGCACACCAATTTGTGCGTCGATGTACTCAGTTTTTGCTTTGAGCCACGAGGTTTGCGCCTCCATCAGTGCCAAAATAGTACTAAAGCCCTCGTCGTAACGACGTTGTGCAGCTTGCAGGTTCACATCGGCGGTCGATTGCGATGTGGTGGCAGTTTCGAGCGTTTTTTGCGACTGTTCATATTGCAGCGTAGCCTGTTTCAACTCCAACTGCACACGCTCTTTGGCTGCATCAATCTCCAACTCCTTGATGTGCGTGTTGGCTTTGGCGGTATTCAATCCGTAACCGCCACTTATCCAACCAGTTATCGGCACTGTTACCGACACGCCAGCGTTGAATGCGCCACCAAACGACTTGTCAAATCCTTTGTACAGATTCGGGTTCGATACCAGATAATTGGCATTCAGCACCACATTCGGCAGCAACGACGAAAGCACCACAGTCTCCTCTTTTTTGCTGATTTTCTTCGCCAATTCTAGATTGGCAATGTCGGTGCGGTGATCGTAGATGTGCGCCGTGTCCATATCGACGAGCGATTCACTTGGCAGCAGCGCCAGAGTGTCAGTCGCCTCGTCTTGCAACACAATGGTGTCGTTCAAGTCGATGCCACACAACTGCATCAGGTTAAATTTTGCCAACGATAGATTTTGATCAATCTTCGATTCCGCCAAAAGTGCCTCATTCAGGCGCACTTCCACATTCAGGCGATCGCTCTCGGTGGCGACGCCCTCTCTTATTAGGTGGTCGACGCTCGTTTGCGTCTGCTGCATCAACTCCACCATGCTGTGCGCCAGCGTGCGTTTGCGAGCCAGCGACACCACAAGCCAATAGTTCTCTTGCGCCACCAGACTCACATTGTCGCGCAACTGCTTCACATTATTTTGCGCCACATTTTCGCCAAGATTGGCAATCTGATTGGCAGCAACAATTTTTCCTCCCATGAAAAGTGGTTGAACCACAGCCACATCCGCCACCATCACATTTTCAATGTCGATGCGCGTAAGGTGACGCAGTTCGGCGGGCAGTAGCATGCCATACATCAAACTGCCGTAGTCCACCAGTTCCAGATCTTTCTGAAACCACTGATAGGTACCAACCACGCCAATCTGCGGAAAATATTTGCTAATGGCTTGACTGCGAGCGTTTTGCGCCACTTTCACCGACTGATCGGCGACCTTCAGCGAGGTGCTATGATCGACGGCCATGGCAACGCACTCGTCAACCGTCTTGGGCTGAGCCATAAGCCCCACCACCACGGATAAGCAAGCCATCAAAATTCCAAAGCGTTTCATGTCATTCTTAATTTAGTAGCAAGATGTAAGTAGTAAGTAGCAAGATTTTTCAAATTTCATTTACTACCAATTGCTTCAAGAAACATCTTCAATACTACAATTTTTCTAACCAGAAATTAGAAACCAGAAATTAGAAATTAGATTAATTTCTATTTGCAACGGTCGAGATGTGATCGCCGTGGATTTTGATGTTGGTGGTGTCGCTCACAATTACGCCATCGTACACTTCGTCGAGCATGATGATGTCGTCGTAGCGCACGCCGCGTCCCGTGACGGTTACCTCGCCATCAACCGTGAGCAGACCGTCCTGCAACGAGATGGTTTTGGTGTAAGGCGTCAACCACACCGAGTCATCGTCAACTTTGGCGCGAACGGTAGTCAGACTGCCGCCCAACTCGTTGAAAATGAGCAGAATGCTATCTTTGTCACTCGATTTCAGATCAACCACGCTCAATGTGCCAATGTGCTTGATTTCGTGTTCGATGCTGGTCGTGTCGTTTGGAACCAGCGTAACCATGCCCGTGGTTTTGTACGAGTAGTCGCCCGAGAAAATTTTCGCCTGATTGCAGGAGCAGAGGCCGAGCAAAACCGCTGCATAAATCATTGTCTTCTTCATATTTCTTAAAATTTCAGATTCCAGATTTCAAATTTCAAATTTTATGATTTTCCACCAATTTTTCGACGATATATTCTATAAAGGTGTCGAAAGTGCTGGCATATTGCGCATACCTTCCTTGAACAAAGAATGAGATATCGAGGCTTTTCAGCACCATTTGAGTCATATCGGCAAAGGCTTCGCTGTTGAACCGCGCGCTGCGTGCCGAGCGGTGACTCTGTTCCTCGTCGGCCATGCGTTTAAACTGTTCGCGCTCCCAGTCGTCGAATTCGTTGCATAGGCGGCGAATATCGACAAACCGAGGCTCGATGCGATGCCGCACTTCGTTTATCAACATCTGTTTGTATACGCTCGATTCGTTCAGCATCTCCATGCGGCGTATCATGTACTGTTTCATGCGGTCGGCGGTGGGTAGCTCGGTGCGGTCGAACACTGGCTGAAGCGTACAGCGAACCTCGTTCAATTCCTCACCAATGACCGCTGCAAAAAGATCCTCTTTGCCATCGAAATGGTTGTAGATGGAGCGTTTCGACTTGTTGGCGGCTTCGGCAATGGCGTCGATCGATGTGCGGTCATAGCCTTCGGTTTGGAAAAGGTGTGCGGCGACTGTTAAGATCTGCCTTCTTGTTCTTGCTGTCGTTCTCGACAAATTTGTTCTTGGTAAATTTTTCATCGTTTTCGATTTTTGGTGAAATTTTTCGTACAAAAGTCGTGCCAAACTTACAACTCTGTCAGAAATGCAGTCATTTATCCCTCAAAAAACTTACAAACATGTAAAATTTTCACCGCCTTATCTTGCTGCAAATTCCGTGCCAAAAACTTACAACTTTGTAAAATTTGGGAATTTACGGCAAAAAAAAGGGACGCAGCATACCACGTCCCTACACCCTTTTATACGAATTAGAAATCAAAAATCTTATTCTTCCTCGTCTTCTGGCTCGGCCATATTGTGGAAGACATTCTGCACATCTTCGTCCTCTTCGAGCTTTTCGATTAGTTTCTCCACCGATTCGCGCTGTTCGGGCGTGAGCGTCTTCAAATCGTTCGGAATGCGCACAAATTCGCTGCTGGTAATTTCAAAACCATTGCTCTCCAGATATTTCTGAATGTTCGAATTTTGTGCAAATTCGCCGTAAATCACTATCTCGTTGTCGTCCTCCACAATCTCGTCGACACCATAATCTATCAGCTCCAACTCGAGGTCGTCCATCGAGACATCAGCTTTTTTCGCCACATGGAACACGCATTTGTGTTCAAACATGAACTCCAAACTGCCCGTGGTGCCGAGCGAGCCGCCGTGTTTGGTGAAATAGCTGCGCACATTTGCCACGGTGCGCGTGGTGTTGTCGGTGGCAGTCTCCACAAAAATGGCAATGCCGTGAGGACCATAGCCCTCGTAATTCATCTCTTTGTAGTCCGAAAAATCCTTGTCGAATGCTTTTTTGATGGCGCGTTCAACGTTTTCTTTCGGCATGTTCTCTTTTTTGGCGGTCGCCATCAGTGCGCGCAGACGCGGGTTTCCCGAAGGGTCGGCGCCACCAGCCTTGGCGGCAATGGTTATCTCTTTACCAATGCGCGTAAAAGTGCGCGCCATGTTTCCCCAACGCTTAAATTTGCGTGCTTTGCGGAATTCAAATGCTCTTCCCATAGTATAATTCTAAATTTTTTCTGAAAAATAGTCCGCAAAATTACAATTTTTTCTCGGAAAACCATTTTTTCGCATCACATTTTTTTGCGATTTTTGTCGCGTGAGTAATTTTCACTACCTTTGCAGTTTGTAACAACAGGATTCAATCAATTGATAATTGACAGTTGATAATTGACAATTAGGCGGTACAACACACTCTCCGCACCCAATTTTCAAATAAACAATTTGAAACAGCGCGAAGCGCGAGAAATTTAGAAACCAGAAATTAGAAATTTAAAAACATACTCCTATGAAAAAATCAACATTCATCTGGGCACTTGGCGTATTGTGCGTCATGGTCCTTGGCTTGGCAAGTTGCCAAAAAGAAGAGGAAGAGATCAGCGAAGCACTGCTCATCGGCAAGTGGAAATGTGGAACGCTCTACGAGAAATATCAGAGCGACTACACTGGCTCCACATGGGACACCAGCGACGATGTCTCGGAGGAAGAAGCGCAACCATTCACTTGGACGCTCGACAAAACGACACTCACGCAAATCCATATCATGGAGATGGGGGCAAAAGTGCCAAAGACCTACTACGTGCTGACTTTGACCTCGAAAGTACTCACCTACGAGGACGATTATGGTAACAAAAAGACTTTCTCAAAAGTCGAATAATCGATTAAACCGATTTTTCATCAAAAAACTATGAAGAAAGCACTTAAAATCGTTGGCTGGACGCTGCTGTCGCTGCTCGTAGCTGTGATTTTGGCGGTGTGTGTGGTGGTTTATGTGGTCTTTTCGCCCGAAAAACTCACGCCCATCGTGCGCAACTATCTGCCCGAATTCGTAACCTGCGAAGCCACGCTCGACGAAGCCGACCTCACATTTTTCAGCACCTTCCCGCAATTTGGTGTGCGGCTCAACAATGTCTGCCTGCGCAATCCCGTGGCAGGCGCGCCTAGCGACACGCTTGCGCAAATTTCGTCGCTCATAGCCACAGTCGATGTCGATGCATTGCTCACCGAAGATGCGCTACTGTTGAACGAAATTCAGCTCGACGGCGGCTACATCAACATCTACGTCGATAGCGTGGGCAATGCCAACTACAACATTGTGGTGCAAGGCGACACCATCGAGGACACCACCGCCACCACGCTGCCGTTCGACATCTTGAAAGTGGAACTACTGAAAGTGAGAAATCTGCGTGCCTCGTACATCGACGACCAATCGCACCTGCGCGCCACCATCAATAATGTGAAAATTGGACTGCTCGGACGACTCACCGAAGAGAACTCGGATGCCGAAGCGCACATCAAACTCGAAAATGTGGCTTTTGCAAAATGCGATTCCACGCCAATGCAAGCCGCCACGCCGCTGATTGAATTGCGCCTCGATGCCGATCTTTTGGGACAAAAAGAAGCGTTTGGCGACCTCACGCTGGCACTCAACGAAACCGATTTTTCGATGGGCAGCGATCAGTATCTGAGCAAAGTCAACCTCGACCTGTCGGTGCCGTTCAAAGCCAACCTCGAGACGCTCTATGCGCAACTCGACAAAGCCAAACTGACGCTCGAA
>CAZGVF010000014.1:10396-13746 GCA_964528925.1 uncultured Paludibacteraceae bacterium
CTGCACGATGTTGCGGCGGCGGTCTCGGCCGATCTCGATCTGAACAACGGCGGCGTGAGCAATGCCACCATCAAACGCCTTGTGGCAAAAACTGGCACCTGCTCGGTCGACGCTAACGGCACAGTGAGCGATCTGCTTGGAAAATTGCGCTGCGATCTGGCTCTGAGAGCCGACATTGCGCTACCCGAACTCGATCCGATTTTGCCCGATAGCCTGAATGTGCTGCTGCAGGGTCGCACCAAAGCCAACTTAAAAGCGAAATTTGCGCTCGACGATGTTACGGCGCTCAATCTCGAAAAAATAAACGCCAACGGCACGCTCGATTTCAGCGATCTGTCGGTGGTTTACGACGATAGCCTGCTGGTGAATGCGCCACAACTTTCGTTGGAAATTGCGCTGCCATGCAAGCCTGTGGAGAAATTCAATGGTCTGCTACAAGCACACCTAAAATCGCCCGATTTGAAAGTGGAAATGCTCGGGACGCTGGACGCTGCGTTGGACAATGCCGACCTCGAAATCGTTACTTCGAACCTGCTCGACACCACAAAAATGCTGTCGGCGCAGTGCAAATTCGGCATGAAACGCCTCACTGCGCACATGGACACCATCTCGGCCGACATTGTTGCGCCCGAAGGCTCAATAACGCTCGCGCCAAGCAAGCGCAATCCGAAGCTGCCGCGCCTCGACCTGACCTACGCCAGCGAAACGCTCTGCGCCAAGATGGGCAAAGCACTCGATGTCGACACCAAGAAAGTGAAGATTTCGGCTTCGACCACCTACGACGAGACGCAGGAAAATCTCTATCTGCAACTGAATCCAACGCTCAAAGTCGATTTCAACGACGGCAAAATTGAGATGGCTGGCATAGAACCGACCATCGAGATTCCTGCCATCAAATTTGCCTTCACACCGCGCAAATTCAAAATCGACGACAGTCGCATTGTGATCGATCGCTCCGACTTCAAACTCACGGGCGAGGCGCGCAACATTCGCAAATTCATGAAACACGAAGGGTTGCTCGAGGGCGAATTCGATTTCATCTCGGAACAGACCGATATCGACCAACTGATGGACATTGTGAGCGGTTTTGGCTCGACCGACAGCACCGAAACTACCACCGAAACCGAGGCAGAAACAGCAACTGCATCGGCAGACGAAGGCGATCCGTTTATGGTGCCGAAGGGCGTTGATTTGGTGCTGAATACCAACATCAAAAATGCACTTTTTGCAGGGAATTCGTTGCAAAACATCGGCGGAAAACTGACCGTGAAAGATGGCGTGCTGGTTTTGGAACAGATGGGCTTCACCTGCGATGCTGCCGAAATGCAACTCACGGCCATGTATCGCAGCGAGCGGCGCAATCACCTGTTTGCTGGACTCGATTTTCACCTGCTCAACATCGACATCAAACAACTCATTCACATGGTGCCCGATGTCGATACCATTTTCCCGATGCTGAAGTCGTTTGAGGGACGCGCGCAGTTCCATTTGGCTGCCGAAACCTATCTGAAATCGAACTACGATATCAAATTCTCGACCCTGCGCGGCGCTGCTGCCATCGAGGGTAAAGACCTTGTGTTGCTCGACAGCGAGACCTTCGGAAAGATTGCTAAACCGCTGATGTTCAACCGCAAAACGCGCAATCTGGTCGACAGCATCAGCGTGGAGGCCACTGTCTTCCGCAACGAAGTCGACCTCTACCCGTTCGTCATGTCCATCGACAAATATTCGGCCGTGGTGGCTGGTCGCTACGACCTGAGCAACAACTACAACGCCCACATCGAGACGCTTGCGCCTGTGCGACTTGCGCTGCAAATTAAAGGCAACGCCTCCGATTTGGACAACATGCAGTTCAAGCTGGTGAAGACCGAATACAGCGACATGTACAAACCCGAAAAACGCAATGCCACACAAGAGCGTGTGCTGGAACTGAAAAAAATCATCTCCGACTCGCTTAAAGACAACGTGAAATAGGGTAAAATCGCTCAATTTTCGAAAAAAAAAAATGCAGGAATCGAGAAAAAATCTTGGTTCCTGCACTTTTTTGGCACGGTTTTTGTAATAATAATAGTGGAAGGTTTCCACAGCACTTTCCAAAAGTGCAAACCTTCTGGCTATTAGGTTATTGTTTGGTGAAGCCGTCGGGTGCAAGCGAGCACAGGCGGCTTTTTTTATGCTCAATTTTTCTCGCTTGCAACAATCAAAATAAATTCGTACCTTTGTAAATTGTTTGCACGACACAGAAAAACACGATATTTCACGAAATGGGATTTTTCAGCAAATTATTTCTTGGCGGCTTAGGCTGGACTCTTGGCGGACCGATTGGCGCGATCATCGGCTTGGCCATAGCTGCAGCATTCGATAAACCTTCCGACACCTCGCACCGCATCAACGACGACGAACCACGTTACAAAAAGACGGACACCACCACAAACGATTTTATGATGTCGCTGCTGGTGCTTGAAGCCGCCGTGATGAAAGCCGACGGCACGCCCAAACGCTCCGAGCTGAATGTGGTAAAAGAGCATCTGCGCAACATCTTCACCGAAGAGGAAGCACTCGAGGCACTACAACTGCTCAAAAACATACTGCAGCAGGATATTCCCGTGGAACAGGTGACGGCTCAAGTGCGTGTGCGCATGACTGCCTCGGCACGCCGCGAACTGCTCTACATGCTCTTCAGCATTGCCTATGCCGACGGCGAAGCCACGCTAGCCGAACTGCGACTGATAACGCGCATCGCTGGACAAATCGGCATTTCGCGTGCCGACACCGAATCGATTCATGCCATGTTTGGCGCACACACAAGCACCAGCACGGGTCAAAGTCAAAGCATCGACTGGGCATACAAAGTGCTGGAAATAACGCCCGATGCCACCGACGACGAAGTGAAAAAAGCTTACCGCAAAATGGCTCTGCGCTACCACCCCGACCGCGTGAATACGCTCGGCGAAGAGGTGATGAAACGTGCCGAAGAGAAATTCCGCAAGGTGCACGAGGCATACGAGGCGATAAAAGCCAAAAGAGGAATGAAATAAATTTCAGATTATGGGCGGTGAGCTTGTCGAACCGCAAATTTCAGATTAAAATTTCAAATTGATGAGAAAAATTGCCACAACAATGCTGCTAGTTGCCGCTATGGCACTGAGCATGAACGCACAAAATCGCTACGAGAAAATATCGAACTGCGTGGACATTTACAACGCGCTGCTTCGCGAATTGGCCATAAATTACGTCGACAGCATCGACTACGACAAGATAACCGCCGAGGGCATGACTCGCATGCTCTACGAACTCGATCCGTACACCGTTTTCTATGCCGAATCGGAAGAAGAATCGCTGAAACGCCT
>CAZGVF010000014.1:13846-18300 GCA_964528925.1 uncultured Paludibacteraceae bacterium
CTGAACAAGACGGGAGAACTGCGGAAACTCGTCATCGACCTGCGCAGCAATGGCGGTGGATTGATAAGCGAAGCCACAAAAATAGCCTCACTTTTCGTGCCACGCAACACCAAAATAGTCGAGGTGAAGGGCTTAAACCAGAAAAACAACTCGACCTACAAAACTGACAAAGAGCCGCTCTACCCCAACCTACCGCTGGCAGTGATAATCGATTCGGAAACGGCATCGGCAGCCGAGATTCTTTCGGGTGCACTGCAAGATTTGGATCGTGCGGTGATAATTGGTGAGCGCTCGTTTGGCAAAGGTTTGGTGCAGAACATTCGCACGCTGCCGCACAACACCTACGCAAAAATCACCATCGCAAAATACTACATTCCGAGCGGGCGCTGCGTGCAAGCCATCGACTATGCCAAGCGCGATGCCAACGGCCGTCTGCAGCGCATTCCCGACAGTTTGACGCACGAATTCAGCACGCTGAATGGTCGCAAAGTGCGCGATGGCGGTGGCATTTTGCCCGATGTGCAACTCGACGAACGCGACACAAAAAGCGCCTCGCTGCTCTACCATCTGATTGTGAAACACACCATGATGGACTACGCCACACAGTTCGTGCTGAAACACAAGACCATTGCGCCAGCCGACGAATTTGTGATAACCGACGAGATTTTCAACGATTTTGTGGCATTTGTAAAAGCGCAGAATTTTGAATATCCAAAACAGAGCACCGAAATTCTGAAAGATCTGCGCAAAGCGTTGAAAGACGACAATCGCAGCGAAGAGGCGGAACCAATTTTGGCACAAATAGACAGTCTGCTGCAGAGCGATATTGAAAGCGATTTGCAGCGCGCGCGAGCCGAAATTGATGAATATCTCGGCAACGAAATTGTTGGGCGATACTACTATCAGAAAGGAAAATACGCCTACAACACGCGGTTCGACGATTGGCTGAAGCAGGCCAAAGACCTGCTAAACGACGAGACGCGTTACAAAGAAATTTTGAACGGAAAATAAAGGAAAAGGGGAACTGAAAAATTCCCCTTTCTTTTTTATGCTAACGAATTGATATCGACCAACTTGTTGGCGATGGCGTAGATGGTGAGTCCCGCTGGACTGTGAATGTGCAGTTTGCGCGCAATGTTTTTGCGATGCGTTATCACCGTGTGAATGGAGATGAACAATTTGTCGGCTATCTCCTTGTTACTCAAGCCATTAACCACCTCAATCAGCACCTCGCGCTCGCGCTCGCTCAGACTTTCAGTCTCGGCAGCAATGGGCTTTCCTATCGGCTTAACCAACTGATTTTCAAGGCTATTCTCCAATTTCCTGACGGCTGGCACAAACAGATCGTCCTCTATCTTGCAGTGCATGGCAAGGTCGTGCTCGCAGGTGAAAATGTCGAACAGTGCCGAATTTAGCAGATCATTACTCGCCGTCGATGGGAAATACTTGATGATGGTATTTTTCAGTTCGGTGAGTTTGACCTCCACATGCTGGTCGTCGACCGTGCGATGCTGCCGCGCATAGGTATCGATGTTGAATTTGTCGCTCCTGCGCCCTGCGCGCAACTGCTCCACGTATGGAAACGCCGTCTTGTTCTCGTAGTCCATGTGCCGATCGACTTCCTGCGTGTATTCGTCGAAAAATTTGATGACCAAAAACGACATTTTGTTGCTTTCGGTGCCGCAGTTGATGGCTTCGATGAGTTTGCGGCGAATCATCGGCAAGAAAAATTCGAGATAATAACGGTGGGCGCGCTTCAGATATTCGGTAAGCGTCTCGAGCGAAATATCATCGATGTTCGGCTCCACGCCAAGCAATTTGTAGTTGACCACCGCCAAAAATGTGGGCGTGTGAACATGATAAAGTTCGCACACCTGCGCCACGGTTTTGTCGCCAAAGCCCAGCGGCAGCGCAAAACGGCTCAACAACTGCAGCGATTCGTGATTGCCGCAGATGAGGTCGCTCATTTTGTCAGAAGCCAAATACACGCCAATTAAGAATTATGAATTAAGAATTAAGAATTGTCACTGCAAAGTTACAATTTTTTCGGCAATTAGCGCACAAAAAGCAGTTCGCGGTACTTTGGCAGCGTCCACATTTCGTCGTCCACTATCATTTCCAAGGCATCGGCGTTGGCGCGGATTTCGTGCATCAGCGGAATCACCGTGTCGTGGTAGGCGATGGCTTGCGCACGGGCACTGTCGAGATGACTGGCTTCGTGACGACGCGCGGTCATCTCGTCGACTTTCGCAACAATCTCGTCAACATGACGAATGATACGATTCACAATCAAGATTTCGTGAGCCGCCAAACGCTCGTAATTTTTCTCGCCGAAAGCCGCTTTTTCCTTCACGATATTGTCCAGAAGAATACTCTGATAGCGATTCGCCACTGGCACAATGTGGTTCATGGCCAAATCGCCCAGCACGCGCGACTCAATCTGAATTTTCTTGGAATAGGTTTCCCATTTCACCTCGCATCGCGACCGCAGTTCTGCCTCGGTCAGCACATTCACGCTCTTGAACATTTTCACGCTCGATGGCGCCAGATATTGATCGATGATGACAGGCACGCTCGTTTCGCAGTCGAGTCCGCGGCGGGCGGCTTCGTTTTTCCACTCATCGCTGTAGCCGTTACCGTCGAAACGCACTGCTTTGCTGGCGCTGATGTAACGTTTGATGATGGTGAAAAGTGCGCGTTCTTTGGGTTCGCCAGCGTTCATCAGCGCATCGACTTCGCGTTTGAAATCGACCAGCTGAGCCGCCACAGCCGAATTCAGCGCGAGCATGGCTGCACCGCAGTTTGCCGACGAGCCAACGGCACGAAACTCGAACCTATTGCCCGTGAAAGCAAATGGCGAAGTGCGGTTGCGATCGGTATTGTCGAGCAAAATTTCGGGAATATGTCCCACGCCAAGTTTCATCTCTTTTTTGGCGTTGATGACGATGCCTTTGTCCACGTCGGCGCGCTCCAGAGTGTCGAGCACATCGGTGATCTGTTTTCCGAGGAAGACTGAAATGATGGCTGGTGGTGCCTCGTTTGCGCCAAGTCGATGCTCGTTCGTGGCCGATGCGATGGAGGCTTTCAGCAAACCATTGTGCGTCTGCACTGCCATCAGCACATTTACAAGAAACGTTACAAATTGCAAATTAGTGTAAGAATTTTTGCCCGGAGCGAGCAGATTCACGCCCGTGTTGGTTCCCATCGACCAGTTGCAGTGTTTGCCCGAGCCGTTCACGCCAGCGTAAGGTTTTTCGTGCAGCAGCACACGGAAATGATGGCGTCGAGCCACGCGCTCCATCACCGACATCAGCAGCAGGTTGTGGTCGTTCGACAGGTTCACCTCTTCGTACACGGGAGCCAGCTCAAACTGATTTGGTGCGACCTCATTGTGGCGCGTTTTCACCGGAATGCCGAGCGTGAGCGCCTCATTTTCGAGATCGGTCATGAATGCCAACACGCGCTCGGGAATTGCTCCAAAATAGTGATCCTCGAGTTGCTGATTTTTTGCGCTGTCGTGCCCCAAAAGCGTGCGTCCAGTAAGCAGCAGATCGGGACGCGCTTGGCAGAGCGACTCATCGACAAGGAAATACTCCTGTTCCCAGCCCAGATAGGCATGAACGCGCGCCACATTGCGATCGAACAGGCGGCAGACCTCCACCGCAGCACGATTCAGAGCCGAGACGCTGCGCAAAAGCGGCGTTTTGTAGTCGAGCGCCTCGCCCGTGTAGGCCACGAAAACCGTTGGAATGCAGAGCGTATCGCCCACGATGAATGCAGGTGACGATGGATCCCAAGCCGAATAACCGCGCGCCTCGAAAGTGTTGCGAATGCCGCCACTCGGGAAACTCGATGCATCAGGTTCCTGCTGATAAAGCACGCTGCCAGAAAACTCCTCAAGCACACGTCCGTCGGGCTTTTTCTCGACAAAAGCGTCGTGTTTTTCGGCAGTGCCGCCCGTGAGCGGTTGAAACCAGTGCGTGTAGTGCGTGGCACCGAGTTCGGTCGCCCATTTTTTCATGCCCATCGCCACCGAGTTGGCTATGTCGCGGCTCAGCGGTTTGTCGTTGTCGATAGCATCGAACAGTTGGTTCAAGATGTTGTCGGCGATGTACTCCTTCATGCGGTCGCGCGTGAAGACATGCTTAGCGAAAAAATCCGCGGGGCGTTCGTTGGGTGTGGTTACCTCAACTGGCCGATGACTGCAGGCGGCTTCGAGTGCCGCAAAACGCAATGTGCTCATTTTACTGAAAAATTAATTGTGGGAAAATCACCTTTTGTGGTGTTACTGAAAAATTATTGAAGAAAAGACCTAAATACCAATTTTTGCGATTTCAATCGGATTATTTTCCGAATTCGGCGGCAAAAGTAGGCACTTTTTCAGAAACAACCAAGAAAAATCAGAAAAAAAGTACATTTTCGACGCAAAATTTTTCAACTCATCAAGAAAAAAG
>CAZGVF010000015.1:0-14964 GCA_964528925.1 uncultured Paludibacteraceae bacterium
ATTTTAATAGTTCAGTAAAATACTCATCAAACTGCTCCAAGGCGCTATACCACGCGCTGGACGAGGGGTGATAGGGGTTAATGAGCGCCACAGGGTGCGGCACATTCGGCACATTCAGGTGGCAGACATAGTACTCGGTGTCTTGCAATTCGCCAAGGTCAACAAGGTACGGATTGCGCTCCTTCAAGCGCGAGTTAATAACGCCGCCCCATATCACCACAATGTCGGGTTGCAACGCTTGCAGCACCTCGCAGAAGGCACGGAAGTCGCGCTCGGAGAGGTCGGACGGGCGCGTTTCGCGGAACTTGCCATCGGTGGCAGGCAGCATAAACTGCACATAGTTGGTAAACGCCAAATGGTCCCAGACCTGCTCGTAATCGTCGGTGCCGAGCCATTTCGCCATGTAAGTAGCAAAATGTTGGTATGCCGTCGGAGCATCTTCAACACAATAACTCGGCTCGCTGTGCAGCACTTTGCCTGCCTGCCGATACTCGGGGCAGAGCTTGTCGTACGGCGCAGAATCTTTGAGAATTACGCTAGTACAACTTGCAAAATGAGGGCATTGCACACGGTCGCAGTAAAAACTAGCGCCAAGCACCAAAATCTTCTTGCCACGCACACCTTCGGCGTATTGCGCCCCAACAAATGGTTCAAAAAATTGTTGTTTCATGTTCGTTTTGTATTTTTTTACAGCGGCAAAAATAGGCTTTTCAAAACCCTCGATTATATACGTATACAAAAAAAAGTCAATTTTTCACTGAAAAATCGGCACACACCAAAACGCGACCGAATAAAAATTCGTCCGCTAAATCGCTCTTAATACAACTTTGTGAGATTGCCTCACCCGATAGGGGGGGGGGGGCTAATTGGCTAATATTCAACGAGTTACTGGCATTTTTCAGACCAGCAAAAAGTACTTTCGAGCCACCCATGGTAATATGTGCGTTGGCTATTGTCGTCATATCGGTTGCAAAGGTAGCATATAATTTTGTAACCGCCAAAGGTTTTTCAGGAAAATTTTATCGAATAATGAGTAAGGAGTAAAGACGGGGAGGAGGGTAATTTGGTGAGTTATAAAGTTTGTAAAGTTGTAAAGTTCATAAAGTGTTGGTATCCACAGCGCGTGCGTCAGCATTACGCTATTGCAGTTGGTTTTCCTTTATTTTTTTGCCATCATTACTATTTTTTTGATAACGTGCATTTTTTGCAAATTACATACCCCGCCATTCCAACAGGAAAACAAATTCCCCCAATTTTCGCCCCTAATGCAAAAAATCATACTAACTTTTTGCATTATAATCCAAAAAATCCACCTAATTTTTTGGATTAGGGATTTTTTTGTAATTTTGCAGGGTAAAAATACCAGGCCATGGATTTAATTCACAGACAACTGCAATCGGTTATTCGCGACCGCCTATTCGCTGGTAAAACCATCGTGCTTATCGGTGCACGCCAAGTGGGGAAATCAACACTATTTCGTCAAGTGCTTGCCGAAAGCGACCTACCGTGCACTTCAGAGCAAATTCTTACGCTCGACTGCGACGACCCCGAAGTGCGTCTAGCACTGACCAATCCAAACCTTGACCAACTGGCACACCTTGTTCGTGGCAAACGCATTGTGCTGATAGACGAGGCGCAACGCATTTCTGGCATTGGCTTGACACTTAAGCTGATAACCGACAATTTTCGCGAGGTGCAATTGCTGGTTACGGGTTCATCGTCACTGCTGCTGCAAGGTCAGCTGAACGAACCACTCACAGGACGCAAATTCGAATATCATCTTTACCCCATTTCGACAGCGGAACTTTACGAAAATGGCGGCTTAATTCGCGTAAAAAGTACACTCGAGTCGCGGCTGATCTACGGCTCGTATCCCGATGTAGTTTGCAACGCAGGCGACGCAAAAGAACTATTGATGAACCTTTCGAGCAGTTACATGTACCAAGATTTGCTCTCGATGGAGGGCATTCGCAAACCTGTGATGCTCGAAAAATTGCTTGTGGCATTGGCTCTGCAAGTTGGAAGCGAAGTGTCGTACAACGAATTAGCACAAACCATTGGCACCGACAGTCGCACGGTGGAAAAATACATCGATTTACTCGAAAAATGTTTTGTAGTTTTCCGCTTATCGGCTTTGAGTCGTAATGTGCGAACAGAACTGAAGAAGAGCCGCAAAATTTATTTTTACGATAACGGAATACGCAATGCGCTGATACACAATCTCAATCCTTTATCAATTCGCCAAGATAATGGTGCATTGTGGGAGAATTTCTTCATTAGCGAGCGCATGAAATATAACCACTATAGCGGTCACTATGTAAACATGTATTTTTGGCGCACCACACAACAGCAAGAGATTGATTACATTGAAGAGGCAGATGGCACAATGACCGCTTTCGAAATGAAATGGAACGCCAAGAAAGCCAATGCCACCATTCCAATCACATTCACAAAAGCCTACCAAATTAAGGAAACACACGTGATAACTCCAGAGAATTATCTCGATTTCCTTATCTAAGGTAGACTTTTGAGCATTGAAACCAACACTAGCACCTATTTCTCTCTAGTGCGGAGTTTTATCCGCGTTAGCACACGCTTGGTGTACAGCGGGAAATCGGCATTCTCCATCCAGCTGTAGTAGCCCGGATCGGTAGCCAGCACATCTTCCACGCGCTCGCCTTTGTGCTTGCCAAGATTGAAAACTTCTTCGTTCTTGTCGTTGTACACAATCACGCCAGCAAAGTCGGCCGAGCGATTGAATGCGGTGAATTTTTCCAAGAAATCGACATCGTTTTGCAGTTCGGGATAGCGATCGAGTTGCGCCTTCAAAACCTCGTAGGTAGCCTCGGCATCGGCGGCAGCAGCGTGCGCATTTTCGAGCGATTTGCCACAATAGAATTTGTAGGCAGCCACCAGCGTGCGTTGCTCCATCTTGTGGAAAATGGTCTGCACATCGATGAAATGGCGTTTTTTCAGGTCGATATCAACGCCAGCGCGCTCAAACTCTTCGGCCAACAGCGGAATGTCGAATCGGTTCGAGTTGAAGCCAGCAATGTCGCTGCCCTGCAAATCCTGCGCCACTGTGTGCGCCACCTCTTTGAATTTCGGGCTGTTTGCCACATCTTGGTCAGTGATGCCATGCACAGCGGTCGATCCTTCGGGAATGTGGCATTCAGGGTTGATGCGCATGTTTTTGCTCTCGCGATGACCGTCGGGGAAAATTTTCAGGTACGAAATCTCCACAATGCGATCTTTGCTTGCGTTGGTGCCAGTGGTTTCAAGATCGAGAAACACCAGCGGGCGTTTTAGGTTAAGTTCCATAATTACTTATTTCAAATTTCAAATTTCAGATTGGGGCGGTGAGCCTGTCGAACCGCAGGCTAAAGTTCGATTTTTTCAGCGATTATCTTTTCTTTCAGAAAGATTGAGGCGGACGATTGAAATTTTTCAGCCGATTCGGTGGTCAAGTAGCGCACTGTGCCGCCTTTCGAACAGTGAATTTCCTGCTCTGGGTGACGTTTCAGGTAGTCGGCCAGACTTTCTGCCACAATATCACCCTGAACCACTATGCGCACACCTTGCGGGGCAAAACGGTGTATTTTTTCAATCATCAGCGGATAGTGCGTACAACCGAGTATCAGCGTGTCGATGCGGCTGTTTTGCGCCATCAGTTTGTCGATGTATTTCTGCACAAAATAGTCGGCTCCAGCGCTTGTATGTTCGCCATTTTCGATGAGCGGCACCCACATGGGGCAGGCTTGGCTCACCACTTTTATATCAGGAAAAAGTTTAGCGATCTCCAGCGGATACGAATTCGACCGCACTGTAGCTTCGGTGGCAAGCAGACCCACCACGCGCGATTGCGTGAGGTCGCCCACAGCCTCCACCGTGGGACGAATGACGCCCAAAACTCTGCGCTCAGGCGCAATGTGCGGCAGGTCATTCTGCTGAATAGTGCGCAAAGCCTCGGCCGATGCAGTGTTGCACGCCAAAATCACCATTTGGCAATCCATGGCAAAGAGTTTCTCGACGCACTGCAGCGTGTAGGCGTAGACCGTCTCGAACGAGCGCGTGCCGTAGGGCGTGCGGGCATTGTCGCCCAGAAAAATATAGTCGTACTGCGGCAAGCGACGACGAATTTTCTCCAAAATCGTCAGTCCACCAAAGCCACTATCGAAAACGCCAATTTTCATTTTTCCGATGATTTTAGCAACATCTTCACGGCATCAGTCATATCGATGCAAACTCCCGAGACATAGAGCGGTGTGCGCCCATCGAGCACCAAGGCAATGCGCTGCGCTTCGGCCACGCTGCGAATAGCGGCTTTCAATGTGTCGCGCAAGGGCTGCAAAAGCGCCTCGCGCTGACGGGCGATGTCGCTGGTGTAGCGCTGTTTGAACAGATCCATGCGATCTTCGCACTCGGTAATTTCGGCCTGACGCGCCAACTTTATCGGCTCGCTCAGCGTCTTGCTGTTCTGCACATAATCCTTCACTTTGTCGTTGTATTCGGTCTCCATGCGGGCATATTCGGTCTCGTAGTTGGCGGCGAGTTCGTCCACCACACTCTCGGCATGCGCATAGCCGTCCATTTCACTCAGCGTCAGTTCAAAATCGATGTAACCAATGCGAAGCGTATCCTGCGCCACAGCTGCGAGCGAAGTCGTAAATAGAAACGAAAGTGCGAAAAATATACGATTCATAGAAGTTTCAGGTTTCAAGTTTCAAGTTTAAGGTTTGGGCACCAATCTCGAAACAAACGATTTACAAAGATACAACATTTTTTCGAAATAAAAAAGAGACAACCCAACGGCAGCCTCTTTTTTTTTGCTATTTTTTCTAGAATGTGCCGCACGAACCATTATTTGTGCGAACACTCCTAACTTCTAACTCCTAACTTCTAACTATTTAGATGATTCCGAGTTCTTTTTTAACTAGCGGAGTAGCATCGACGGTTTTGGGCGATTTGTAGAGCAAGCCAGCCTGCGACTCGAGAATAAGGAAGAAATTGTTCTTCTGTCCCACCGTTTCGATGGCTTTCATCAATTTCTCTTGAATGGGTTTCAGCAAATCCTGTTGTTTGGTTTGCGACTCTTGTTGCAGCGTTTGATAAGTGGTTTGAATGCGCTCTTGCATGCTGTAGAGTTCCTCCTCGCGAGCCGTGCGAATGGCCTCCGAAAGAGTTGCTTTTTCGGCCTCGTAGGCTTTGTATTTAGTCTGAAACTCGGTTTGCATGTCTTGCAGATATTTGCCGTTTTGTTCGTTGAAATCGGCCATCTGTTTTTCGATATCGCTGATTTCGGGCATCAGCATCATCACCTCGTTGGTGTTGACGTAGCCTATTTTAATCTCTTGTGCGAAAGCCATCATTGGCACGATGGCAGCGATGATAAGTGCTAATTTTTTCATTTTTCTGATTTGTTTTTATTGATTTGCAAAATTAGTGATTTTATTTGGAATAACCGAGTTTTTCGAGTACTTCATCGCTCACATCGATTTTTGGTGCGGCAAACACAAGGCTCATATCCGACGATTTGTCGATGATGAGTTGGTAACCTTTTTCGGTAGCGACGGCTTGCACCGCGGTGAAAATCTCTTCGTGGATTGGTTTCATCAGGCTTTCACGCTTTTTGTAGAGTTCGCCATCGACACCAAAGTATTTGCGTTTCAGCTCGTTAGCTTCTTTCTCTTTTGCAACTACTTCGGCCTCGCGCTGGGCTTTCATCTCGTCCGAAAGGAACACGAGTTCGGTCTGGTAGTTTTTGTAGAGTGTTTGAGTTTCGCTGATTTTGGCTTCCACCTCTTTCTGCCATTTTTTCGATAGTTGATCGAGTTGTTCGTTGGCAGTTTCGTAGGCAGGAATGGCTTTCAGAATGTAGTCCATGTCGACCAAAGCGAATTTCTGCGCGCTTGCAACGAATGTTACGCCAAGCGCCAATGCGAGTGTTAAGGCAAGTTTTTTCATAATAGGTTTCAAATTTAATGTTTCAGGTTAAGCGGTGCAAATCTTGTACCAAAAAAATCTATGCTCTATCTTCTCACGCTAAAACTCCTGTCCGAGCACAAAGTGGAATTGGCTACCGCCGTTGGTCGAGTCGTCGAAGCCGTAGCCCCAGTCGACGCCCAGCAAGCCGAACATTGGCAGATAGACGCGCACACCCACACCAGCCGAGCGTTTCAGGTCGAATGGGTTGAAGTCCTTGAACTCGCTCCAGCAGTTACCAGCCTCGACGAACGCAAGTGCCCAAATGTTGGTCTGTCCTTTCAGCAAGATTGGATAGCGCAGCTCCATGGTCAAGCGCGTGTAGAGGTTGCCGTTGTAATAGCCATTTTCGTCGTTTGGCGTGAGCGAAAGGTTCTCGTAGCCACGCAAGCCAATGGTTTCGGTGCCTGCCGTGGTGTAACCCGACATGCCATCGCCACCAAGGGTGAATTTTTCGAACGGCGAGCGTTTATTTTTGTTGTAATAGCCAAGGAATCCGTATTCGGCGCGCGTCATCAACACAAGTTTTTCGTCGTGAGTGAGCGGTGTAAACATCTTGGCGGTAAATTTCCATTTGTGATATTCGAGCAATTTTACTTGTTCCTCGAGCGGCACGGTGCTGTAGTCTTTGCCATCGACCAAAGAGTACGGGAATGTAGCTTTTACCGACAGCGCAAACGACGAGCCGCGACGCGTATAAATCGGGTTAAAAATAGAGTTGCGCGACCATGTGATGCCAATGGCCAAGTTGTTCGAAACGGCGTTGGTAAGTCCAGCAAACAGGTACGAATACGACCAATCCTTCAGATGATAGCGTTGGTACGACAATTCGGTGTAGAGGCTGAAATAGTCATCAGGCCAATTCAGACGCGTGCCTATGCCCACCGAAACACCCAACGTGCGCAGGTACACATTGCGGTCGTATTCCGAGGCGCCCGAGTAGTAATTGTTGTAGTAACTCGAGCCGTAACTGTAGCCGTAGTAGTTGTTGTAATAGTTGTTGATGTAATTGCTATAGTTTTGCGCAAAACGTTTGCTGTAGCCCGTTTGAATGGAGTAATAGACGCTCACCGAGAGCGAATTTGGTCGTTTGCCGCCAAGCCATGGTTCGTAGAACGAAATGCCGTAGTTTTGGTAGTAGATGCCGTTGGTTTGCGCACGCAGACTGAGGGTTTGACCTTCGCCTTGTGGCAAAATGCGGTACATCTCCTTTTTGAAGAGGTTTTGAATGGCAAAGTTGGTGAATTTGAGCGACAACGACAGCACCACGCCCGACTGTCCGTAACCAGCCGAAAATTCTATCTGGTCGCTCGATTTTGTTTCGAGATTTAGTCCGATATCCACCGTACCATCTTCAGGATTTGGCTGAATATCGATGCCCGAGAAGAGTTTTTCCTCATCGAACTGCTTCATTTGTGCCAATTCGCGCAGCGTACGCACAAGGTCGGACTGGCTGTAGAGATTACCCGGCTTAATGCGCAATTCACGACGAATGACATGCTCGTAGAGTCGCGTGTTTCCCTTGATGGTGATGTTGTTGATGGTAGCTTGCTTGCCCTCGTAGATGCGCATTTCGTAGTCGATGCTGTCGCCTTCGATGTTTATCTCCACAGGATCGAGGTTGAAGAACAAATAGCCATTGTCCTGATAGAGTTTCGACACGGCATCGTCGTCCTCGCTCAAGCGTTTGTTCAGTTGCTTCAGGTTGTACACATCGCCACGATGAATGCCCAGCACACGACTCAGATATTCGCTCGGATAGACGGTGTTGCCCGCCCAAGTGATGTTGCGGAAGTAGTATTTTTTGCCCTCGTCAATAGTGAGGTACACATCAACATGGTTTTCGTCATATTTGCCCACGCTATCGTAGGTTATCACCGCATCGCGATAGCCAATTTCGTTATATTTTTCGATGAGCAGTTTTTTGTCGTTTTCAAATTCGGAAGCGATGAATTTTTTGCTGCGGAAGAGCGTGAGAATATTTTTCGGGCGATTGGTCTTCTTCATCGCCAAATCTATCTTGTTGAGCGACAGCGCTTTGTTGCCCTCGACATAGATTTCGTGAACTCTCACTTTCGATTTTTTATCGACATTGATGTCCAAAATGACCGAACCCGGCTGCGCTGGATCGGGTTTCTGATAAATCACCACGGCGGCATTGTGGTAGCCTTTGGCAGCCATGGCTTTTTGAATGGCTATCTTGGCGCGGTCGATGAGGTCGGGCGTAACTTGGCTGCCGCGACTAAGTTCCACTTTGGGCGTTACATCTTCCTCTTCCGATTTTTTCAAGCCATAATAGTTCACTTGCGAAATGCGCGGACGCTGTTTCAGAGCTATTTCGAGCCAGATTTTGTCGCCTTCGATTTTGTCGGCAAGAATTTTCACATCCGAGAAATAGCCTTGTTTCCAAAAGCGTTTCACGGCACTGCTTATCTCGTTGCCAGGCACTTTTATTTTCTGACCTTTCGTCAAGCCCGAAAAGCCGATAATCACAAAATCCTCGTAGGTGTCGGCGCCAGTCACGCGAATGTCGGCAATGGTGTATTCTTGCGCCGTCATGGTGTAATCAACCACAGGCTTGGCAGCTAGCGGAAGCGACGCCAACGAATCGTCGGCTGTAGAGTCGGCTTGAATGGCAAAAAGCGTGTCGGGCTGAATCTCTAGCACGCTGTCCACCGCGGTCTGTGCCACCACGGGCAGCGAGCCGAATGCCACTGCAAGCAGAAAAATTCCGTATTTTGTCGCTTTTTTGCGCATCATTTGTCGTTTGCCAATTGTTCGCTAGTCTTGCCAAAACGGCGTTCGCGATGTTGATAGTCCACAATGGCTTTGTAGAACTCCTCTTCGCGAAAATCGGGCCAGTGCGTTGGCGTGAAATAGAGTTCGCTGTAGGCAATTTGCCACAGCAAGAAGTTACTTATTCTCACTTCGCCGCTGGTACGAATGAGCAGATCGGGGTCGGGAATGGCGGCCGTGGTCAAGTGCTGTGCCACGGTCTGTTCCGTTATTTCATCGGCAGAGATTTCGCCAACTGCCACTTTTTTGGCAATTTTTCGCATGGCGTCGGTCAGCTCCCAACGCGACGAATAACTAAGTGCCAAAACCAACGTAAGCCCCGTATTCACCGATGTTTCGGCAATGCAAGCACGCAGTCGCGCCAACACTTTGGCAGGCATGCGTTCGAGGTCGCCAATGGCTTCGAGGCGCACACTGTTTTTGTGGAAAGTGGGCGTCTCTTTCACTATGTTTTCCACCAAAAGTTCCATCAGTGCGTCCACTTCGGCTTGCGGGCGGTTCCAATTTTCGGTGCTGAAGGTATAGAGCGTCAGATATTTTATGCCAATTTCGGTAGCGGCTTCGGTTACTTTGCGCACCGACTCCACGCCATTTTGGTGCCCCACCAATCGGCTCAAGCCACGCTCTTTGGCCCAACGCCCGTTGCCGTCCATTATTATGGCGATGTGAGCGGGCAGTTTTTCTATGTCGATTTGATTTTTATACGATTCCACGGTGGGTTTCAATTTTTATCTTTTCGATTTTATCTTCTCAATTTTGCGGCACGGAGCGCATATTTGCAGAAAATCGCACGAGAGGTACAATCCAAATGTCGATAGCCAGTCGCGATTGCTAAAAATGCCTTTGTTCAGTCCATAAGGGTCGTCCACGCCATCGAAATTATCGGTGAAAAGTTTGTGCATTGTCCACGCTGCACCAATGTTCCAGCGGCGACCGAGTTTCACTTTCACGCCGAGTCCAAACGGGAAAGCAGGACAAACTCTCGTATGCTCAAGGTCGTAGATGGTTGCCCCAACGCCCAGAAAAACATACGGCGTAACTATCGATGCATTCTCTTCGTAGCGGCGCGCGCCATAGTTCCAAAAGTTGAAAGTGTAGAGCACGCTCACATCTACAAAATCGGTGTTGCGCTGCTGCCCTTCGACTTTTTCGATGCCAGCCCAACCACCACGCACCTCCATGCCCAGTTCGTGATGACCCGTAAATTTATACTTGCCAAACGCGCCAAACGAAGCACCGAGGTTTGCAAAAGGTTTTGTGTTCAAATCGCCCAGATAGAACGCACTGCCGCCATTCAACCCGAACTCAAGATAGTATTTCACGAGGTCGGGATTGCGCTGCGCCACCGCCGTAAGAGCCGAGCAAAGAAGCACGCAAACTAACAATCTATGTCGATTTTTGAGCATAAATACACAATTCGCCGTTGATATAACGCACGAATGCCTCAAAAATTGCTGCAAAAATAGTGTTTTTTATTGAAATTCAGGCAATAAATCGACCAAAAAGGACGGAATTGACACAAAATGACCAAAAATCTGACTAAAAATCGAGTTTGAGTTGTGTGTCGAGCAGTCGAAAAGTGAGCCTGTGATGTGGCGTGGTGCCATATTGTTCGATGGCGCGACGGTGAGCTGCCGTTGGGTAACCCTTGTTCACGCGCCAAGCGTATTGCGGAAAATCGGCATCGATGCGGCGCATATATTCGTCGCGGTGAGTTTTGGCAAGCACCGACGCAGCGGCAATCGACAGATATTTGCCATCGCCTTTCACAATGGTAGTGTGCGGAATGTCGTGGTAAGGGCGAAAGCGGTTGCCGTCGATGATGAGATGTTCGGGACGCACTTTCAGCGCATCGATGGCACGATGCATAGCCAAAATGCTGGCCGAGAGAATATTTATCTCGTCGATTTCTTGAGCCGAAACTTGCGCCACAGCCCACGCCACCGCCTCGCGTTCGATGATTGGGCGCAGCATATCGCGCTGATGTTCAGTGAGTTGCTTGCTGTCGTTCAGCAGCGGATGGTCGAAATCGGGCGGAAGAATCACCGCAGCAGCAAAAACTGGTCCAGCCAAACAACCTCGCCCCGCCTCGTCGCAACCCGCTTCGATACAATCGGGCTTGAAAAAGTGCAGCAAAGGCGAATGTTGTTTCATTCTTCCGAAATAAATAGTGAAAAAAGTCGGTTAGTCATCACCGCTGAGTGATTCCTAACTCCTCACTTTTTTGAATATCACCGCTGCATTGTGTCCGCCGAAGCCAAAGGTGTTCGACAGCACAGCGCGAATTTCGCGTTTTTGAGCGTGATTGAATGTAAAGTTGAGTTTGTAGTCGACATCGGGATCTTCGTCGCCTTCGGTAAAGTTGATGGTTGGCGGCACTATGTTGTTGTTCATCGCCAAAATGCTGATTACCGCCTCCAATGCGCCCGCACCGCCAAGCAAGTGACCCGTCATCGATTTGGTAGAACTGAGGTTCAGGCGGTAGGCATCGTCGCCAAACACGGCTTTCACGGCGCGCATTTCTGCCACATCGCCAAGTGGCGTAGAGGTGCCATGCAGATTGATGTAGTCGATGTCGGCAGTAGTGAGGTTGGCATCGTCCAAAGCATTGCGCATGACCAGCGCTGCGCCTTCACCTTCGGGTTCGGGAGCGGTCATGTGATAAGCATCGGCACTGAGTCCGTAGCCAGCCAATTCAGCGTAGATTTTTGCTCCGCGCGCCACGGCATGTTCGTACTCTTCGAGAATGAGCACGGCACTACCCTCGCCCAGCACAAATCCGTCGCGACTGTGGCTAAATGGGCGCGATGCAGTGGCAGCATTTTCGTTGTTGGTCGATAGCGCTTTCATGGAGTTGAATGCGCCAATGCACGATTCGGTGATGACCGCTTCGGCACCGCCAACGACCATGGCATCGGCTTTGCCAAGACGAATGTAGTTGGCGGCTTCGGCCATGGCAAGATTCGACGAGGCGCAAGCGGCCGTAGTGGCGAAGTTTGGCCCACGCAGACCATATTTTATCGACACAAACCCAGCCGCCATGTTCGGAATGAGTTTGGTCATCAAGAACGGATTGAAGCGCGGTCCTATGGTTTTGCCCGTTTCGGCATAGCTGAGCATCTCTTCTTCGTAGGCTTTCAGTCCGCCAATGCCCACGCCAAAAATCACGCCAATGCGGTCGCGGTTGGTTTGTTCGAGCGCAATGCCGCAGTCGGCAATGGCCTGTTCGGCCGCCACCATGGCAAAATGCTCGTAGCGTTCCATCTTGCGCAACTCTTTGCGGTCGATGAACTGCGATGCATCGAAATTTTTGACTTCGCAAGCAAATTGCGTTCTGAATTTTTCGGGGTCGAACAGTGTGATGCGTGCAGCACCGCTACGCCCATTAACAACACTGTCCCACAATTCGGGGACAGTATTGCCAAGAGGAGTGACGGCACCAAGTCCCGTTACTACAACTCGTTTTAATTCCATAAAGAATGTTTTTTAGCCCATTCGCTGGGCTGTGTGGTGTTTTAGCCTTTGATGGCCTCTTCAATTTTGGCAATAGCGTCACCCACGGTAACGATTTTCTCCTGTTCCTCTTCGGGAATGGTTACGCCAAATTGTTTCTCGAAGTCCATAATCAACTCAACGGTGTCGAGCGAGTCAGCGCCAAGATCGCCAGTGAAGCTAGCTTCGTTGGTTACTTCTTCGATTTTTTTACCAAGTTTTTCAGCAATGATTGCTTTTGCTTTTTCTTCTATTTCTGACATAGTTAAAAAGGTTTTGATAAATTATTTCCAATAAATAACAGTTTCGCATTTTCGCAAAAACCGCGGCAAAGGTACGACTTTTTTTTCAGCCGACCGCACTTTTATCAAAAAACATTTGCACAACGGCATTCAATCAACTGATAATCAGCACGATAACATCAAACTAAATTCCACTTGCATGGCAATTGGAATAAAATGTGTACCTTTGCAAGATTAAACGAGTTCTTCTCCGAAACCCTAATTTCAAACTAAAAAAGATGTTGTTAAGCATAATTTGGGATGTCGATCCCGTATTTTTTAGCATTGGCTCCATTCAGGTGCGCTGGTATGGTGTGCTCTACGCACTCGGATTTTTCTTGGGCATCACGCTCATTGGCAAGACTTTCAAACACGATGGCGCGCCCGATGCGTGGCTCGACAAGGTCTTCATCTGGATGGTAGTGGCAGTGATTGTCGGCGCGCGTTTGGGACACGTTTTTTTCTACGATTGGGACTATTATCGTGAAAATCTTTCCGAAATTCTCAAGATTTGGCACGGCGGTTTGGCTAGTCACGGCGGCGCCATCGCCATAGTGCTTTGCTGCTATTTGCTATCAAAATATCTTACCAAACAGCCCATGTGGTGGCTCGGCGATCGCCTTTTCATAGGTTGCGCGCCCGTAGCCTGCATGATTCGCCTTGGCAACCTGATGAACTCCGAAATCTACGGCACACCAACCGACATGCCGTGGGGCTTCATTTTCAAACGCGGACAAGAGCAATTTTGCGGCACGTTCGACAATTTCGAAGAGTGCCTAGCGCCGCAAGTATGCTGTCCGCAGAGCGAATGGCTACCTTGTCACCCCACGCAACTGTACGAAGCGGCGGCTTATCTGATAGTGGCAGTGTTGCTCATCTGGCTCTATTGGCGCAAAGAGGGCGGAAAATACTACGGACTGCTGTCGGGCATTGGTTTCACGGGCGTTTTCTTGGCGCGCCAAATCATTGAATTGCTCAAAAACGACCAATCGGCATTCGAGGCCAACATGACTTTCAACATGGGACAATGGCTCAGCGTGCCGTTCGTCATTTTGGGCGTTTGGCTCATTGTTCGCGCGCTGAAACGTGGCAAACAGGAGTTTGTGCTAGTCGACGACAAAAAAGTAAACCGCAAAAAGCAGTGATTTCAGCAGACGAAATAATGCAGGCTGGCGCCACCAGCAAGACTCACGGCGTGCGTGGCGAGGTGGTTCTCACGCTCGACATCGACCTCGATTGGGACGCGTGCCGCTACCTTGTGTTCGATATCGATGGCATTTTCGTGCCGTTTTTCATCGATTCGGTGCGACCGAAGAACGATACCACTTGGTTGGTGAAATTTCTCGACATCGACGACGAGCCTGCCGCCAAAATACTCACGAACAAAACGTTTTTCGTCCCGAAATCGCTTGTAGAAGATAGCGACCAGCTGGCACTCGACTATTTTGTTGGTTTCACGGTGATAGACCAACGACTTGGCTCCATTGGCACCATCGATGCGGTGGACGAAAGCACCGTGAATGCGCTTTTTGCCATTGGCGACCGCCTGATGCCCGTGTGCGAAGAGTTCATCACCGACATCGACCACAAGCGCAAAATTCTGCACACCAATCTGCCCGAAGGATTGCTCGATTTGTGATTGGTACGAAATTTGATTTTCAAACAATTGTAGCGTCAAAACCAAACTACAATCGTTTTCATGAAACGCCTTTCGCTCATATTAGCAACATCGTGCATTTTTGCCATTTCGGCAAGTGCCACAGTGCCTGCTGCGCAACCTTTGGCGGCCAATGTAGTGCCAATGCACATAATCAACGGCGACACGGTTTTTCAGCTGCCGACGGTCTATGTTTTTCCGCCGATGAAGTTCAAAAACAAGCGCGAAGAGCGTTTCTATTGGCGAACCGTGCGCGACGTGAAAAAGGTTTTGCCCTATTCGAAGATGATTAGCGGTTTGGTGCAAGAGGTGAACGACACGCTGATGCGCCTGCCCGACAAAAAAGCACGCGACCGCTACATGCGGCAATGGGAGAAGACGACCTACAAAAAATACTACAAAGAGTTCACGCAGATGACTCTGAATCAGGGCAAATTGCTCATTCGGCTGGTCGACCGCGAGTGCCAGACAAGTTCGTACGAGCTCATTCGCGCCTATCGAGGCAGTTTTTCGGCTGGATTTTACCAGATGTTTGCCAAACTGCTCGGTGCCGATCTGAAAAAAAAATTCGGCGACAGCAGCGAAGACAAAGTCATCGAACGCATCATCTTTTTGGTGGAAGCAGGACAACTGTAGGGAATTAAGAATTTTGAATTAAGAATTAAGAGTTGGGGCATAACGAAGACAACGAAGTTTTTTTGAAAAACTATGACTGTTGACTATGACGATGACCATCGCAAGCCACAATTTTCAAAT
>CAZGVF010000015.1:15064-18176 GCA_964528925.1 uncultured Paludibacteraceae bacterium
GCCATTGGGCGCACCATCGGCTTTCCGACGGCAAATTTGGCTGTCGCGCCACGCAAATTGCTGCCCCGCGGTGGTGTTTATGCCATCGAAACGGAAATTTCTGGTAAAAAGCATCGTGGGCTACTCAACATTGGCACGCGACCGACCATTTCGGGCGGTGAGCAGACCGTGGAGGCGCACATTATCGACTTCGACGGCGACATTTACGGAAAAATTCTGACGATAAAAGTGCAACACCGCCTGCGCGATGAGCAAAAATTCGCCTCGCTTACCGAACTCGAACATCAAATAGAGATAGACCGAAACCGCCTTCTAATCGGGGGAAATTGACGATTTTGCGCTGCAAAAATCGGTCGCCAAAAAATTAACACAAAAAATTTTGTTCATTAACACTTAAGTGTGTACCTTTGCAACGAAATTCGATTTTGAATTTAATTTTATAAAATCATACCACTATGAAAAAAATGCTTTATGCAGTTGCAATGCTGGCCGTAGTTTTGGTTGGCTGCAACAAAGAGAATGATCCTGAGGAGCAGAAAAGTGATGCTTCGCAAAAATTGACCACAGGCACTGCCATCACGCAGTATCTCACGGCTTCGGCTTTGGTTTCGAATGCTGTTACCGAATCGGCTAATGGCGTAGGTGAAGTAGCAAATGATTTTAATGTCAATATCGCCCCTAAGTCGGTCAAGGTGGACGCTGAAGCAGACACTTTCCCAAGTGTTACATGGGAATCTGTAAATAAGGGATCCATATTCCCAGTGATCGTAACCATCAACTATGGCACTACAAATGTGCTTGGGAAAGATGGTCGCAACCACCGCGGTGTGCTGAAAGTATGGGCCGATGGCGCTTACGAAGAAGAAGGCACAACAATGAAAGCCACTTTTGCCGATTGGTATGTGGACGACGTAAAACTGATGTGCAGCGACAGCATGACCGTTGTAAACAATGGTCGCGATGACAAAAATTACTGCCAATTCAAGGTTAATGGTCATTTCACACTCATTTCGGGCGAAAAATCGTTTGAATTCACCGAGAACAGCACACGCACTTGGATCGAAGGCGAGGGTCAGACCGACGTTACCACGCACACCTACTCTATCGTGGGCGACCAAGAGGGCAAAACCGCTAGCAAATACGACTACAGTGTGAAAATTGCCGAGGCCGATCCAATGGTTGTTAATGTTGGCACACGCTTCCCACTCAGTGGCACGCTCAACATCACAGTCGACACGCGCGCCATCGACGAGTTCTTCCCCAACTTTGAATATGCCGAAGTGCTGAAGTTGTTCTATCCAATCGATTTCGACTTCACGCTCATCTTCACTGGCAACAACAAGGCGAAGATTCAAATTCCTTACACCGATGTTACCACTCGCGAGGAGAAGACCTACGAATCGAAAGAGATTGATTTGCTGAACATCTAATCGGCAAATTCCTCTGAAAACGAAAAACGATGCTGCTCAAAATTTGGGCGGCATCGCTTGTTTTTACACAACGATGTTCTCCTTCGGAATTTTCTGCCAACTGAACAGCGGCACAAGTTCGCGCGGCGCAATTGGTTCTGGGCGATCAATCAGATTTGCCACGAACGCCAAACGACCAACGATTTCTTCGGCAGAATAGTTTTTGCGCAACTCGCCAAGGTCGAGGCTGCGATCGCGTTTGCAGAGGCGTGCGCCCGTGGCATTGCAAAGCAACGGAAGATGTAAAAATTGCGGCTCGTCGAAGCCCAAAAGTCGGTAAAGATAGATTTGCTGCGGTGTGGAGGCTAGCAAGTCGTTGCCGCGCACCACTTGGTTGACGCCCATCAGCGCATCGTCGACCACCACTGCCAGCTGATAGGCAAACACGCCATCGGCTCGGCGCACCACAAAGTCGCCACACGCCTGCTGCAGATTGACGCGCTGCAGTCCGTAATGCCCATCGACAAAGGCGATCTCCTCATCTGGAACCATCAAACGCATGGCGGGTTGGCGCGTGATAGCACGCTCCATTCGTTCTTTTTCCGTAAGATTTCGGCAAGTGCCAGCATACACGCCATGATGATCGGTGGCGTGAGGAGCTTGCGCTGCGGCTATGTCGGCGCGAGTGCAAAAGCAGGGATAAATCAGCTCCTTTTCTTTCAAAATCTGATAGTATTGCGCATAGATTTCAGCACGCTCGCTCTGACGAAAACCGCTACAGTTACCGCCGGCGTCCCAATCGAGCCCAAGCCAACGCAGGTCGTCTTCAATCTGAGAGGCGAATGCCGTTTTGCTGCGTTGCGGGTCGAGGTCTTCGATGCGCAAAATCCATTCGCCGCCATCGACCTTGGCTGCCAACCACGACAGCAGAGCCGTGTACACATTTCCCAAGTGCATGCGCCCCGTAGGCGACGGAGCAAAGCGTCCGCGAACGATATTTTTGTTATTCGATTTCAAATTTTCAAGCGATTAAAATTTCCACTACGATAGCGAACTTTGACCATGACTATTGACTAAGACTAAGACTATGGCTAGCGGTAACCACGACCAACTGCAGTGTCCCGTCCTTTGTCTTTTGTCTTTATTCTTTACTCCTTACTCAGAATTCCCAAACATTCTGCAACTTCCTTTCGGCGCTCGTTCATCACTTTTTCGAAGTCTTCGTCCTGCTTAATTTTCATCACCTGCGTGCGGATCGACTCTTGGTAGGCATGACCATCTTTGTCGAGAAAAACCTTGCAGATGGCCTTCCACGGCACTTGAATGGTCTGCGACGATTCGTTCAATTTGAAACCTTTTTGAATGAGACCCTGGTTGTAGAGATGCTCGAACAGCGCATACATTGTGCGCGCAAAACCAGCATCGCTCAGTGGCGCCACGACACGAAATGCGCATTCGTAGTTCAGATCTTTAATCAACATACGCTGATTGCATGCGCCATTGATGAACTGCTCCACCACCGCTCGCGCCTCGGCCGATTTCTGATAATCTTCGCGCTTGTTCATGTCGATGCACTTGATGCTTTTCAAAAAAGCCTTGTAGGTGTCGTTGGTGAAGCAGGTTGGTTCGTTTTCAAAACTTTTGCAAGGCATGGGATAATCGGCAAGTTCTTTGTCGCCACCAAGGTAACGTTGGAAGACATT
>CAZGVF010000016.1:0-15464 GCA_964528925.1 uncultured Paludibacteraceae bacterium
CCAGCATCGAAAGCGCGCGAGCCAAGCAGCATGCGTCGTAGTCCCACATCGACCAAATAGTTTTTTCCAAGCGTTTTCAGCAACTGCCGCCCTTTTATGTTGTAGCGTTTAGCGGGATAGATGAAAAATGTTTCGGACATGATGCTGATGTAGCGCTCCACCGTTTTGGGGTCGATTTTGCGCCCTTCGGCTGTCATTATGTCAGCTATGCGCTTGGTCGAAAGCATATTACCGATGTTGTCGGCCACAAAACGCACCACACTTTCGAGCATCATCACATCTTGTATCTTCTTCCGATTGACGATGTCTTTCACCATTATGGTGTCGTAAACACCCCGTAGATAGTCAGTTAGCGAGTCGTTCGTGTCAAGCTCGAGGGTGTATGGGAAACTGCTTTTGGTTATGTAGTCGTTGTAGATTTTCTGCCTATTTTCGGGTTTCACTTTACCCACCGCGCTTGCATATTCGCTAAACGACAGCGGCAACATCGATATTTCTACATATCGTCCCGAAAGCAGCGTGCTTATCTCGCTCGATAGCATGTAGGCATTCGAACCAGTTATATAGACATCTACTAACGGATTGAGATTCAGGCTGTTGACTACGTCTGGAAAATCTTGCACGTGCTGTATTTCGTCGAAAAAAAGGTAGGTCATTTTATCTTTTTGCAGCAGCGGTTTCACATATTTGTAGAGTGCCATTGGCGAGCGCAATCCGAAAAAATCATAGTTTTCGAAATTGATGTAAATTATTTGTTCATCGCTCACGCCATGCGTTCTGAGCCAGTCGCGGTACATCTCCATAAGCGTCGATTTGCCACAACGGCGTATGCCAGTTATTACTTTTATTACCTGCTTGTCCTTGAAATTGAGCAATTTGCGCAGGTAAACTTGTCGTTTTATCTTCTTCATAATCTTGAAACTTTACATTTTCGCTGCAAAGTTACTAACTTTTTTGGAAATTGTCTCCTTTTGCTCTTAATTTTTTATTCTTTTTGGACTCTATCTCCCAAAACTCTTTATTTCTGCATTTTTTTGGAAATTAAATCCCAAAACTTCCATTTACGAAAAGTTTTGGGATTTTGCTAACTTTTGTTTTGACAAAGTGCTAATTTTCTATAAAACTAGAAAATTTCGCGATTGCATTACAAATCTCTGATTTTCAGTGGGTTGTAAGAAATGTCGCGGTCGATGACGTCGCTGCCTTCGAGCCTTTTTATGCGGCGCACTACGAGGTTGGTTAGTGGCAGTGCAATGACTTCGTACATGGTTTTCAGCACTATTTGCACTGCCATCATCTGCACGAGTTCGTCTATTGGAGTCAGCCCGCCAAAGGCGATGGGGAAGAAGATGAGCGAATCGGCGGTTTCGCCAACAATGGTGCTGGCAATGGCGCGCCACGAAAAATGTTTGCTGCCATCGCGTAGTTTCATGCGGCTCATCACGTAGGCATTCAGAAACGAGCCAACCAAAAATGCCGTGAGCGACGCCACCATGATGCGCGGCGCAAGTCCGAACACAAAATTGAACGCCTCGGCACCTTCCCAAAATGGCGCGCCGGGCAGCAAAACCGCTAAACCGCCTGCCAGAGCTACAAAAGCGTTCATCGCGAAGCCCGTCCAGATGACCAAGCGCGCCTTGCGAAAACCCCAAACTTCCACCAAACAGTCGTTGATGATGTACGAAATTGGGAATACCAGCAAACCGGCCGTGAGTGTGATGCCGCAGATGGATAACACCTTGGTTTCGAGCAGGTTAGACGCTATCAGGCAGACATTGAAAAAGATGCCAAACAGCATAAAAATGACGGAAACGGATTGTTTCGAGGTGGGGTGTTTCATTTTCTTGTTTTTTACGTGGTTAATCAAGCACACGGGCTGCAGGCGCAACCAGAAATGTTTTGCGCTGCAAAATTACTATTTTTTTGTAACTTTGCAAGCCAATTCAGTAGAAAGTCTATAAAGTGAAAAGTCTGTAAAGTGCTTCTCGTCAACAAGATATTGCTTTACCTTCCGTCGCGGCTATTTGGCGGCGTGGCATGCGTGCGTAACTGGCTGTTCGACAGTGGGTTACTGCGTCAGCGTCAGTTCGCTGTGCCGACCATTTGCATGGGAAATATCACTGTGGGCGGAACGGGAAAAACGCCGCATACCGAGTATTTGGTGCGACAGTTTTCGGATCGTCGTGTGGCAGTGCTGAGCCGCGGTTATCGCCGAAAAACCAAGGGGTTTGTGCTTGCCGACGAGCATTCTACTGCGGCTGAAATTGGCGACGAGCCGCTGCAAATGCATCAGAAGTTTCCCCAAATAATAGTTGCGGTGGACGAAAAACGGGCGCACGGCATCGAAAAATTGATGCAACTGCCCACGCCGCCCGACATCATTTTGCTCGATGATGCATTTCAACATCGCCATGTGAAGCCCAGTTTTTCGGTAGTTTTGGTCGATTTCAATCGTCCGACCGACTGCGATACATTTTTGCCGCTGGGACGATTGCGTGAGTCGCAAAGTGGGCTGCACCGAGCCGATGTCATCATCGTTACAAAATGCCCTGCCGACTATCAACCTAACGAAAACGAATGGCGCAAACGATTGCAACTTGCTGATAATCAGAAGATTTTCTTCACAAAAATTGATTACGACGAGCCGCAAGCGTTGACCGATGGCGTGGAATTTAATTTCGCTGAAAAACCGAATTTGTTGGTCGTTACGGGCATTGCAGCGCCGCAAACGCTCTATGCGCACTTGGCTCCGATGGCTGGCGCGATGGCAAAATTGGCTTTTGCCGACCATCACGATTTTTCGCAGCGCGACATCGAGAAAATTTCGGCGGAATTTGCCAAACTGCCCGAACCAAAAGCCATCATCATCACCGAAAAGGATCGAGCGCGACTGCAAAATGGCGCACTTTTGACTGAGGCATTGCGTCAGCGCACTTTTTCAATCGGCATTCGGGTGAAATTTCTCGAAAACGAAGAGCGTTTCGTCTCGCTTCTCAAAGAAATTGGCACGAAAAAAGGCTGACTTTCGCCAGCCTAAATTTCTGATTTCCAAACTGTTACTTCGTGTAGTTGGCGTTCAGATATTCCACCACATCATTGGTGATGTCGAGGGCGGGATCCATGAACAGCACATTGTCGTTGAGCGAGCTGGTGGAGAGTATCAGCTGGAATTTGCCGTCGCGGTTCAGCACGCTGATGGCGTTGTTGATGCTGTCGCGCAGGCGCAAGTTGTAGGTTTGTTGCAGTTCCAAAATTTCCTGCGTCAGGCTCTGGTCGAGTGTTTGAATGTCGGCCTCTTTCTTTTGCAGACGGGCGGCTTCTTGCTCGGCGCGCTCGCGGCTCAGGAAGGCGTTGTTCTCCAATTTGCGCTGAAATTCAACCATTTCGTTTTGCAGTTTGCGCGCTTTCTCGTTCACATTCAGGCGAGCATCCTCCTGTTTTTTGGTCAGCTCGTCGCGCAGCTCGATGGCCAGCGTGTATTGCGAAAAGATGCTGTCGCCGTTGACGATGGCCACTGGAATGGTGCCTTCGGCGGGCGCAATTGCCTCTGCCTCAGCGGCTTTGTTGTTTTTGGAGCAGGCCACCAAAAGCAGGGCAGCCGAAGCAAATAAAAGGATTTTTTTCATTCTTCTGTTGTTTTATTTTTCTTTATTTTTCAGGATTTCTCTCTCTGCATCGCGTTTGCGACCTTCGGCTTGCGCCTGCCTGTCTTGCGAACTGACGCACGAAATGCCGCGTTCGCGCATGGCTTTGCTGCCGCCAATATGCGTATTCGGAAACCGTCCGCCCTTCACAAAAAAGACGCGAACGCCCAAAAGAATCACAGCCAAGCCGACCAAAATAAGCGTTGCAAAAAATATCTGCGTCATGGCATGTCAATAGGTTTGAGCGGCAAAGATAGCGATTTATCTCCGTCTAAATCGACAAAAGCGGCAAAAAATTCCATTATCGACCGTTTTTTAACTTACATTTTGACTGCAAAAGGTGTTTTTTTTATATTTTTGCAAGTTGAATGCGGCTTGATATCGCACCGCACCAATCTGAAATTTGAAATTTGAAATTTTGATATGGAGATTACTGAACTGAAACCGACGGCGCTTTGGAGCATTTTTGCTGACATTTGCAAGGTGCCGCGCCCATCGAAACGCGAGGGAAAAATGATTGCTTTTTTGCAGCAATTTGGTCGCGAACACAACATCGAAACGCACACCGACGCCGCTGGCAATGTGGTGATGCGCTGTCCTGCCACCGCTGGCTATGAGCAGCATCCGATGGTGATTTTGCAGGCGCACATGGACATGGTTTGTGAGAAAAATGCTGATGTGAAGCACGATTTCGACCACGATGGCATTGAACCATACATCGACAATGGTTGGGTGCGGGCGCGCGGAACAACTCTTGGCGCCGACAACGGCATTGGCGTGGCTGCTGCGCTAGCGGTCATAACTAGTCCCGAAGTGAAGCATGGCCCGATTGAGTGCCTTTTCACCGTTGATGAAGAGACGGGCTTGACGGGCGCATTTGCCCTTGGTAACGATGTTTTGCAAGGACGCATGTTGCTGAACCTCGATTCGGAGGACGATGGCGAATTTTGCATCGGTTGTGCTGGCGGCGTCGATACTACTGCAAAGATCGATTTTCAACCAATTGCCGCGCCCGATGGATTGTTCTATTTCACTGTTTCGGTGAAAGGTTTGGCGGGCGGACATAGTGGTGACGACATCAACAAGGGTCACGGCAATGCCATCAAAATTTTGACAAGATTTTTGTGGCAAACGGCTCACGAAACCGAGTTGACCCTGTCGAAGATTGAAGGCGGAAATCTGCGCAATGCCATTGCGCGCGAGGCTTGGGCTGTGGCTGCCGTTCCGATGAGTTACAAAGAGACTTTGCGGGTGCTTTTGAACCAGTTCGCTGCCGATGTCGAGGCGGAGTTGGCTGCCACCGAAAAAAATATGCAGATCGATTTGGAATCGACGGCGAAACCTGCCGAAATCATGCCAAACGATGTCGCTAAACGCCTGCTGAATGCGCTCTACGCTTGTCCGCACGGCGTCATTCGCATGTGCGATGATATGCCCGGTTTGGTGGAAACTTCGACCAATCTGGCTTCGGTGAAAATGCCGAAAAATGGCGAGATTTTGGTTGCTACAAGTCAGCGCAGTTCGGTAGCATCGAGCAAGCGCGACATTGCGAGCATGGTCGAGAGTGTGTGGGAGATGGCTGGCGCCACGGTGAGCCACAGCGATGGCTATCCAGGCTGGAAACCTAATCCGCATTCGCGCTTGGCAACGCTTACGGCTTCGATTTACGAGCGACTTTTTGCACAAAAAGCCTCGGTGCGCGCCATTCACGCGGGTTTGGAGTGCGGACTTTTTAGCGAAAAATATCCGGGAATGGACATGGTGTCGTTTGGTCCGACCATGCGCGGTGTGCATTCGCCCGACGAGCGTTTGGAGATAGCCGCGACCGAACGATTCTGGCTTTTGCTCACCACCATTTTGGAGGAGTTGTAAATCTGCAATTTGAAAGATAAAAAAGAGCGTGGAACAAAAATGTTCCACGCTTGCTTCGTTTTTGTAACTATCTGAAAATTAGTGTTTTACTGAAAGTTTCATTTGCTCGTTTTGAACGATTTTTTGCTGATCGAGCAGATGGCGCACCACTTCCATCACCTCTTTTTCGGGGCGACGAAGGCGTTGCACAAGCGTTTGAATGGGCAATGGATCGGTCTCGAGCGTGGCGGTGATGAGAGCCGACAGTTCGCGGAATTTTTGCAGTCGCAACTCTTCGGCTTTGTGCGCAAGGCAGGTGTCGCATTGTCCGCAGCGGTTCGAGGTGGTCTCGCCAAAATAGTCGAGCAAAATCTGGCTTCGGCAGAGGTCGGTTTCGTTGGCATAGCGCAGCACGGCCTCGATTCGGCGCGCGTAGCGTTCGTGGCGATTTTCGTAAACCTCGGGCGGCAGCACCAATTTTTTGCTGTCGACTCGCGCCTGCGTGTAGATGAGCAACGGCGTTTTTTTGAACGGAATGTATTTTACAATGCCGTTTTGCGAGAGGAAAATCAGTTGCGTGTAGACCTGTTGGCGCGTCCAGCCAAGACGGTGCGCAATCACATCTTCGTTGATATGCACCATGTCGGTGAAAATGCCTGTGTATGAGCGCAATAGCACTTCGATGAGCTGATCGACGCCGCTGTTTTGCGTGCGAAAATTGTAGAGTTGATCGCGTAGCACGGTGAACACCAGTTTCGAGGGATTGTCGAGTTCCTCGGTGAGTTCGATGTAACCTGCTAACTGCAACATTTTCAGTGCGTTATAGGTCGGAAGCAGTGGCAGATGGCATTCGAGGCAAAATTCTTGCGGATTGATGGCAAAAATGGCTTCGTAGCCTGAACCAACGCCCACTTCGTAGTAGTCGGCCAGCGTTTGGTACACTTTGGCGATGAACTCTTTGTCGGGGAATTCGTCTTTGATGCGCTTTTTCAGCTTGGTCTCATCGGTTTTGTTGTAGAGCAGTACAGCGTAGGCGCGTTTTTCGTCGCGACCAGCGCGTCCAGCCTCCTGAAAATAGGCTTCGAGCGTGTCGGGCAGGTCGATGTGAATCACCGTGCGCACATCGGGTTTGTCGATGCCCATGCCAAAGGCGTTGGTCGACACAATCACACGGCACGCACCCGATTTCCACGCCTGTTGCTTGGCATCTTTCTCGTCATCGCTCAGACCAGCGTGGTAAAAATCGGAACTGATGCCTTGCGAAATCAGAAAATCGGAAATTTCTTTGGTGCGTTTGCGGCTGCGCACATACACCACCGAGGTGCCTGGCACGCATTTCAAGATGTGGAGCAGTTGCTGCAGTTTGTCCTCCACATTGCGCACCACGTAGGTCAGGTTTTTGCGCTCGAAACTCTTGCGGAAGACATTTTTTTCGGCAAAATGCAGACGATATTGAATGTCGTCGACCACTTCGGGCGTGGCAGTGGCGGTGAGTGCAAGCACTGGAACGCCGGGCAGTTCGTCGCGAATCTCGGCAATTTTCAGATACGATGGACGAAAATCGTAGCCCCATTGCGATATGCAGTGACTTTCGTCGACTGCTATCATGCTGATTTTTAGATATTTGATTCTGTTCCGGAACAGTTCTGTGCCTAGTCGTTCGGGCGAGACGTAGAGAAATTTGTATTCGCCAAGTTCGCAGTTGTCGAAGGCAGTCAGTATCTCGTCTTGCGACATGCCCGAGTAGATGGCGGTGGCTTTCACGCCGCGGTCGCGCAGGTTTTGCACTTGGTCTTTCATCAACGCAATGAGCGGCGTAACCACTATGCAGACGCCCTCCATGGCTAGCGCAGGCACTTGGAAAGTGATGCTTTTGCCGCCGCCTGTGGGCATCAAGCCGAGTGTGTCGCGCCCACTCCCGACCGACTCGATGATGTCGAGTTGCAATGGCCGAAAATCGTCGTAGCCCCAGTAACGCTTCAGTATGTCGTGGTAGATGGACAAGATTCTCGGTTTCTAGATTTCTGATTCCTAATTTCTGGTTGAATGCTGGTGTTGGCTAGTGCGGTAACAGAGCAAGTTTGAAAAATGCTGACGCATTTTCTGTTTTGAGGTTTTGCTTAAAAGTTGTCAGTCAATGCCGCATTCATAAAGTCGTTGAAGGGTTTCATGGCGCGGCACATGGGCAGTAGGCGTTCGAGAAAATCGGGCGCGCACACTTCGTCGTCGGTGAAACTGTGCTGCACAAAAAATGTTTTGAATTTCAGATATTCCGCAGCGGGCGAGTCGGGGCTGAAGCCTTGCGGCATCTTTTTCAGCACATCGTCCGAAAACATTTTGCCGAAGTATTGGCGGTAATCGTCCGCTGCCTCGATGCGCTGAAACTCGTCGTAGTCGATGTCGAGCGCGGTGCGAATGTTGCGAAGCATGTCTTTATCGGCACAATAGATGCCACCGCACAGGGCCGAAGCCTCGGGCTGAATGTGCAGATAGTAGCCGCTCAAAAGACTTTTGTGGCCGCCATTCATGCAGATGTAAGTGCCGAAATGCTCCTTGTACGGGCGTTTGTTTGGCGAAAAACGCACATCGCGATAGATGCGAAATAGGCAATCTTTCGGCTCCAGATAGCGCACCGTGGGGTCGAACTCACCAATTTTGGCAATGAGCCAAGCCGTTTGGTCAAGCACAAGTTGGCGCGCCACCTCGTAACGCGGCTTGTTCTCCACAAACCACGGACGATTGTTGTTGTTGCTCAAATCGCGCAGAAAAGCGAGTATTTCGCGGTTTCGGTTTGTCATTTTTTTCCAATTTTACACGCTCCGCAGATGACTAGCGCACTAATTTGAAATCTGAAATCTCTTAGTTTCTTACGACAAATCTCGCCGTCAGGCGGTTGCGCTGTTCCACAAACACGAGTTTTTCGCCAACGAGTTGTTCTACAATTTCTTTGGTGTAGTGGCGAATGGTAATCAGTTCTACATCGGTGTTGTAGAGCACTTCGTATTCGTCCTGAAGCTCAGTCACAAGGTTTTTGAAGATGGCAGGGTTGTAGTCGATGCAGAGCGAAAAACTGATGGCCGAAGTCTGAATCAAGCTCACTTTGGTGCGGTAACTTGCCAAAATAGCGAAGATTTTGCTCAATTTCTCTTCGGCGATGAACGAAAAATCGCGCGGTGTGAGCGTGAGCAGCACTTGGTTGGCTTTGTTGATGTAGACGGGCGGCAGGTCGAGTCGTCCGACCACCTCTTCGATGACCGAACCGGGCAATGTTGGGTCGATAAACGACTTCACATAGAGCGGAATGCGCTTGTTTTGAATGGGCTTCACCGTTTTGGGGTGAATGACGCTCGCGCCGCAGTACGACAGCTCGATGGCCTCTTTGTACGACAGTTTTGGAATCACTTGCACCTCGGCGTAGCGTTTTGGGTCGGCATTCATCACGCCAGGCACATCTTTCCAAATGGTTACGCTTTCGGCATCGAGTAGGTTGGCGAGCAGGGCAGCGGTGTAGTCCGACCCTTCGCGGCCGAGCGTGGTGGTTTGGTTTGTGAGCGTGCCAGCAATGAAACCCTGCGTCACATAGATGTCGTGGTTCTGAAATTTGAACGCGTCGTTCACCAAGCGGTGCGACAGTTTCAAGTCAACATTGCCCTCGCGGAAATTGTCGTCGGTTTTCAGATAGTTGCGAATGTCGACGAACTTGGCATTCACGCCTTGCGACTGCAAAAATGCCGCTACAATGGTGGTCGAAATCAGTTCGCCAAACGACACAATGCGATCGTATTCGTAGTCGTAACTCACCGATGGTTTTTGCGCTGCGTCGGCTCGAAGGTCGGCGTAGAGTTGCGCCAACTGCTCATCGATTATTTGTCTATTTTCTTGCGTAAATAGTTGACTAACAATCGTTTCGTGATAGTCTACAACCTCTTGAATTTTGGCATCGAGGTCGGGTTTGCGATTGAAAAAACTATCGAGCACTGCCTCGAGCGCGTTGGTGGTTTTGCCCATGGCCGACACCACCACAACCAGTTTTTCGCTACCCGAGCAGACTATTTTTTGCAGATTGCGAACGCCAGCCGCATCGCGCACCGACGCACCGCCAAATTTGTATATTTTCATCGATTTAATTACCTAATTATTTAATTTCCAATTACTTAATTGGTTGTGACCAATTTCTTGCTACTCACATCTTGCTACTTTTTAATCAGCATGGCATCACCGTAAACGCCAAAGCGATATTTTTCTTTTACGGCTTCGTCGTAGGCGTGCATCACAAAATCGTAGCCGCCAAAGGCGCAAGCGTTCATCAGCATGGTGCTGAATGGCAGTTGGAAATTGCTGATGAGTGCGTCGGCAGTGGTGAATTCGTAGGGCGGGAAGATGAAACGGCTGGTCCATCCTTCGAAAGGCTTGATGTAACCGTTCATCATCGAGGCGGTTTCGAGTGCGCGCAGCACGGTGGTGCCAACGGCGCAGACTTTATGTCCGTTTTCGTGTGTTTTGTTGAATTGGTCGGCGGCCTCTTCGTTCACAAACATCTGCTCCGACTCCATTTTGTGCTTTGTCAAATCCTCCACATCGATGTCGCGGAACATGCTCAGGCTGGCGTGCAATGTGATGAATGTTTTGTTTATTCCCTTGATTTCCATGCGTTTAAGCAGTTCGCGACTGAAATGCGCACCTGCCATTGGAGCGACTATTGCGCCCTCTTTCGCGGCAAAAATGGTCTGGAAACGCTCGGCATCTTCTGGCTCGACTGGGCGTTTGATGTAGCGCGGTAGCGGCGTGGAACCAAGTCCGTAGAGCTCTTTTTTGAACACTTCGTGGTCGCCATCGTACAAGAAACGAATGGTGCGGCCGCGCGATGTGGTGTTGTCGATTACCTCTGCCACCATGGCTTCGTCGGGACCGAAATAGAGTTTGTTGCCGATGCGGATTTTGCGCGCTGGCTCCACTATCACGTCCCACAAAAATGTCTCAGGATTCAGCTCGCGAAGCATCATCACATCGATGTCGGCGCCAGTTTTCTCCTTCTTGCCGATGATGTGGTCGGGCGAAACTTTCGTGTCGTTGAACACAAAAAGGTCGTTTTCGTCGAATTCGTTGATTATCTCCTTGAAAATGTGGTGCTCGATTGTTCCTTTCGCCACATCAAGCACCATCAAACGCGATTCGTCGCGGTATTCGGCAGGATACTGAGCAATCAGCTCTTCGGGTAGTTTGAATTTGAATTTAGAAAGTTTCATAATTATTATTTTTTTTATTTTATTCTACAGAATTATTTTTGATTTTCTCGACCAAATTGTCGATTTCCCAGCAGTCAGAAAGTTTGATGTCGCCCACGCGAGTGCGCTGCAGCGCCGTGAGGTGTGCGCCGCTGCCAAGTGCTTCGCCAATGTCGCGCGCCAAAGCCCGAATGTAAGTGCCTTTGCTGCAAACTACGCGAATTTGCAAAACGGGTAACTCAAAGTGCAAAACCTCCAACTCGTCGATGACCAAAAGTTTCGGTTTCAGCTCCACATCTTGTGCCTTGCGAGCGTAGTCGTAGGCGCGCTTGCCATCGATTTTTACGGCCGAATAGACAGGCGGCACTTGCCATATTTCGCCACGAAATCGCGCCAAAACCTCGTCGACCAGCGCACGTGTGATGTGTTCGGTGGGGTAGTGCGCGTCAATCTCGTGCTCCAAATCGAACGATGGCGTGGTTGCACCCAACTGCAGCGTGGCGACGTATTCTTTCACGCCACTTTGCAACTCCTCGATGCGTTTGGTGGCGCGCCCTGTGCAGACTATCATCACGCCCGTGGCAAGCGGATCGAGCGTGCCAGCGTGGCCCACTTTCAGCTTTTTTTTGCCCAGCGAACGACACATGGCACCGCGCAGACGATTCACCACATCGAACGAAGTCCAATGTAGCGGTTTGTCGACATAAATTATTTCGCCATCTTCAAAATTCATGGACTAAATCATTGATTTATTGAATCATTGGGCGATTTTCTAGCACAGTGTCCAAATCAGTGCGAATGTGCCAGCCAATGCGCAGTAGATGGCAAAATAGATGAGTTTGCCGCGTTTCACCAGTTCAATCATGAATTTGCAGGCGAAACAGCCCGAGATGAATGCCGCCAAAAATCCGACAATCAACGCCGAAGTTGGCACCACATTGGTAACGGCCGCCGCGCTCTTCGAAAACATATCGATGACATCGAGCAGCGCCTCGCCCAGGATTGGCGGAATGACCATCAGAAACGAGAACTGCGCTAATTTTTCTTTGTTGTTGCCGAGCAGAAGTCCCGTGGCGATGGTGGTGCCAGAGCGCGAAAGTCCCGGCAAAACTGCCACCGCTTGCGACAGACCGATGATGAACGCATCGCGCATCGAAATCTCGCTCTTTTGGCGCGGTTTGGCAAAATAGGCGAACGCCAGCAGGCAGGCGGTGATGATTAGACAGATGCCAACGACCACCAATCCTGAGCCGAAAATGGCTTCGACTTTATCTTTGAAAAACACGCCGACAATGCCTATTGGCACCATCGAAATGAGAATGTTGACCACATATTTTGTGCCTGCGTTCCACTGAAATTTGAAGAGATCGCGGAAAAGCCACACAATCTCGCGCCACAGCACCACAATGGTACTCAGCACCGTCGCCACATGCACAGCCACAGTGAATGCGAGATTTTCGTCGCCTTCCATGCCAAAAATGGCTGCACCAATGGCCAAATGACCGCTGCTCGACACGGGCAGATACTCGGTCAGTCCCTGAATTAGGCCTAAAATCAGCCCTTCGAGCCAAGTCATTTGTTGCGATTTTTAGGTTTCCACATGATGGCTACAATCATCAGCACAAAGCCCAGCATGCAGACTATTGGGGCCACGGTGACGCGTCTAAAGCTGAACACATCGGGGTTGAAAGCGACCTCGGTCGATGAGCCGTACATCAGCACAAAGCCTAGTACAATGACGGCAAACGCCACACCCATCAGAATAAAATTGATTTTTGAAAATGGGAATTTCATAATAGAGTTGAAAGTTTGTAAAGTCTAAAGTTGAAAGTTTCTAGTTGTTTCTAGTTGTTTGTCGAAATTGCTAGCGCAATTTCTGTTTATGATTTCATTGCTGCAATATTTGCTGTCGCCCTTCTTAATTCATAATTTGCCCTGTTGCCGCGCTGTCCAGCACTCTCGCAAATTATTGTTCATTCTTTTTTTATTAGACGAAGAAAAGATCGTCTGTTTTCATGCGAATGTAACGGTTCACGGCGCTGAGCGTGGCGAGCATCATTATCAAGAAACTGATGGCAAATACCACAACCACCACTGGCACAATTATTTTCCACGAATAGAGGTTCATCAATCCGCCAATTTCGGTCTGCACATAGTAGACTGTGCCGCCTAGCAAAATCAACGCTAAAAGTGCGGCTACGACGCTGTTCCACGCGGCTCGGCGCATGAATGGCGCACGAATAAATCGCGGATTGGCACCGACCAATTGCATGGTGTTTATCAGGAAGCGCTGCGAATAGACCGAAATGCGTACTGTGTTGGTAATCAGCGCAATAGAGATGAAAAGCAGCACCAGCGCAATGCCTGCCAGCATCAGCGAGAGGCGACTCACTTTTTGGTTTATTAGTTCCACCAAATCCTCTTGGTACACAAACTCGTCGATGCCTTGAAAAGTGGTCAGTTTCGTTTTTATCATCTCTATGCTGTCGGTGCAGGCATAGTCGGCGTGCAGATAGACCTCGATGGAGGCGCGAAGGGGGTTGAATCCCAATAGCTCAGATGGGTCTTCGCCAAGACTTTCGATGTGTTCTTTCAGCGCATCATCTTTGCTGATGTACTCGTAGCGTTTGGCAAAGTCGCACACATCGAGATAGCGTTCGATGCGCGTAACGTCGGCTTCGGTAGCGGTGTCGTGCAGCACTACCGACAGCGACACGTGTTCTTTGGTGTCCTGCGCAATCTCTTTGGCAAAAGCCAGCAAAAATGCAATCAATCCGACCATGAAAAGCACCAACGCAATGCTGATTGTTGCCGTGAGGTGCATGTTGAAAAACGAATTTTTTCTTGGTTTGTATCCGCGAGCCATGTTGTAAAAACTTGTAAATCAGTGTTTTATGCTGAAATTGCGACTTGCGCAATTTAGGTTGCAAATATAATACATTTGCACCCCCCTTGTCAAGAGGTTGAGGCAAAAATTTTGGAAAATGGCACAAAAAAAGTCCCATCCAGCGATTGGACGGGACTAAATTTCGTTTTAGAACGATGGTTAGATGCGTTTTTCGCGAATGCGAGCGGCTTTGCCTTTGAGCTCGCGCAGGTAGTAGAGTTTCGCGCGACGCACTTTACCAACTTTGTTCACTTCGATGTTCTCGATGAAAGGCGAATCCATCGGGAAGATACGCTCTACGCCAACATTGTCCGACATTTTGCGAACGGTGAAACGACGTTTTGCGCCGTGGCCAGAGATTTTGATCACGATGCCGCGATACTGCTGTATACGCTCTTTGTTACCCTCTTTGATGCGGTAAGCCACCGTGATGGTGTCGCCACTTTTGAATGCGGGAATTTCTTTGCCTTGTGCAAACGATTCCTCGACAACTTTAATCAAGTCCATTGATTTAAGAATTTAATTTTTAAACGATTGTGCAGCATTCACGGGCTTCTCCACTCCACATCAGAGGCTACACGAAACAGACCGCAAAAGTACAATTTTATTTTTATGCCGCCAAATGTTTTTCGAAGATTTTTTTCGCGCACTGATTTATCGAACTACGATTTTTGCTACTTTGTCGCCACATTTCACAATGTAAACGCCTGTGAGTGAGCCGTTTTGCTTGGTTACATTGAGTCCTGTGAGGTCGAAAATCGTCATGTCGTCGGGACCGATTATGGTCTTGTCGATTGCAAAAATGTTCAGTTCGTCGGCCGATACTGCGCTGATGGCGGTCGGCACTTTTTCGGTCATATTATAAGCGGTGTCGGTTTCCAAATCGTTTTCTTTGTTGTTCGGGTCGCGATCGGTGAAGGTGCAGAAAATTGGCAACACTTTGTCAAGTTTCCAACGTTTTTTGTTCGAATCGATGCAGTTGAGCACAATGTGGTAGTTGTACCAATGCTCGTTGTAGCGGCTCACGGGTGTGAGGGTGAAGTCGAGCGAGGTGAGTTTGGCCTGCGTGCTGCCTTCGCTACTCGGGAACTGAATGTACGAATCCGACGCTGCCCAGCCAGCCATGGTCGATGCCGTCTCTTGCGAATAGTCGCCTGCGATGGAGGTCATGGTGGCGGTTAGTATCGAGGTCTCGATGCGTGGCACTGCGTCGTCGCTTTCAGATTGATTCAGCCTAAGATCCCAGAAATAGAGATTTTTTGTGAAATCGGAATAGCGTGCGTAGAGGTCGGCCTGCACATAGTTGATGTCGAGCGTGTTCACCGACTCGTCCTCGCCCACATAGCCCGCGCCATTGCCCTTAACATAAAGCACGGGACGCTGCATGTTGGTCTCGGTTTGGTAGAATTTGAAACCGTGATCTTTCTGATTGAACAAGAAATTGCCCGAACCCGATTTCGTGACGATGTCGACGCCATATTCGCCTTGCCAAGTGAATTCCACATTGGTTTCGCCTTTCGAAAAGGTGATACCGTTGTTTTTCGACACGCCAGCCAGATAGTAGCCACCTGCGCCGCGGTCGCCATCGCCAGTGCAGCGAATGGAGCAGAGTTTGTCGTACGAATGGTACTGGTTGTGGTACAAAATGCACTCGTTTTCGGTGTAGTCGCCCGTAATTTGCGTGCCGCTGAAATTCTCAATCAGCTCGTAGTTTTTGCCCGTGGCGTTCTGCCCATCGAAAATGTAGGCGTTGTTGGCATATTCTGCCACAATCAGGAATGTATCCTGAAATTCTGTGCCGATTTTGTCGAATTTCGTCACGCGCGTGTAAACGCCCGCCTGCGCGCCCAGCACCGA
>CAZGVF010000016.1:15564-18143 GCA_964528925.1 uncultured Paludibacteraceae bacterium
TTTTGTCGAATTTCGTCACGCGCGTGTAAACGCCCGCCTGCGCGCCCAGCACCGATGCCGCGATGAGGAGTGAAAGTGTAAGTTTTTTCATGGTATGAAAGTGATTTTAAATGGTTTCTAGGTTTTTGCGCTTCGCAATGTTTTTAGCCGCAGCCCGCAAATCTTGCGACTTGCTACTTGTATCTTGCGACTAATTTGGCTTGCAAAATTACAAAAAATCGCTGACTTTGCAACTTATTCATAAAAAAGGTGTAACTTTGCATTTCAATTTTCCCCAACTAGAAATCTAGAAATCAGAAATTAGAAATAAAATATACTACTATGAAAAAAACACTACTTCTTTTTTCATGCTTGATGCTGATGGGCGTAAACGCCTTCGCATTCGATGCTTACAAAGATTCGACCGTGCTCACAGGTGCCGATATGGCCGCTGTGAAGTCGAAAGTAAATGGTTACCAAAACTACACCATGACCGATGCGCGTGGCTTTGAGTACACTGGTCTTGTGCTGATTAATGATAATACGCACGGTCAGTATTTGCAACTTGGCAATTACACAAACAACCAAAAATCGTGTCTTACACTGCCCGATGTCGGCTTCCCAATCGAGAGCGTGTCGTTGGATGTTACTTACAGCACGGGCGAGGACAAGGATGTTACTAATCGTAATATCTATTTGATGACCGCGCCATCGACTAATTATAAGGACACCGTGAATGCAATTGCAAAATGCAATATCGGCTCGGAAGGCACGCGTCACATCGATTTGGTGGTGGCATCGCCAAAAGAGACGCAAGCCACGCTGCAAATGTGCAAAAATGGTATTGCCATTTGGAATATCACCATCAGATGGACTGTAACGGGCGAATTGGCGTGCAAAAGTCTGAGCATCGTGCCTGATGAACTCACGCTGTCGGTTGGCGAAAATGGTCAGTTGAGTACTAAAACGCAACCTGCAAATGCCTCTGAATCAATCACTTGGAAATCGCTTGACGAAAGTCTTGCTACCGTAGCCGATGGCAAAGTTACTGGCATTGCCGCAGGCGAGGTGAAAATAGTTGCAACTGCTGCAAGTGGCGCAACCGACACGGCTGTGGTTACCGTTCGTTCGAAGGCTACCGCAGTAAATATCTGCGTCGATTCCGAAGAGGTCGACACCATTACTATGTATGCCGATGTTACGGGCAGCATCTACGACACCGAAACGCTTGGCGTGATGTTTGAGCCCGATGGCGCGTATGTGGAGACGGTTACTTGGAAATCGCTCGACGAAAATATTATCACCATCGACTCGAAAGGCTACGCAATTTCGCAAAATCCTGGCAAAACGCAAATCGTTGTCGAGTCGGCTTCGGGCTTGACCGACACTTGCGTTGTGATAGTGAACGGCAAACACATGCCCGAGCAGGTGATCATCAACAAACAGGAACTGCAACTCGAAAAAGGCGGCTACATCACGCTTTCGGCCACGGTTTTGCCCGATGATTTGGAAGAAGATTTGAAAGATGTCGACTGGAGTTCGCTCAACGAGCGTGTCGCCACAGTGAGCGATCGCGGCTATGTGCAAGCCGTTGGCAGCGGCACCACCTACATCGTGGCATCGACCTACAATGGCTTGAGCGACAGTTGCCGCATCACCGTTGGCAGCACCGAAATCACTGGCGAATATTATGTGAAAGTCACCAAGACGCTCGACAACTGGAATGGTTGCTACTTGATAGTTTGCGAAGACGAGAGCGTGGCGCTGAATGGCGGTCTCGACGAGTTTGATGTGGCTAGCAACACCGTGAAAGTGAGCATTGCCGACGAGGCCATCGCTGCCACCGAAGCCATGCACGCTGCAAGTTTCGATCTGTTCAGAGTGGGCGAACAATACAGCATCCGTGGCGCTAGCGGAAAATATATCGGTTACAACGCTGCCGAAACAACCTATCAAAACAAAAACGGCATTCAGACTAGCGATGAGCGCCTGTTGAACGAAATCATCCTCGACGACCTCAACGCAAAAATTCTTGGCGAAGATGGTTCGCAACTGATGTACAACTCCGACGCAGCCGCTTCGGGACGCACGTTGCTGTTCCGCTACTACGCCAATCCTGCTTCGGTAGAGACACTGCTGCCAATCCAACTCTACCGCTATGTTGGCAACAATACCGCGCTCGTTCAGACCGAAATTGATGGTCTCTACACCATCGATGGTCGCGTGGTTTGCAATGGCGAATTCCGTATTTTCACCGTCACTGGCATCGATGTTACCAGCATGAATGGTCAACTGAATGGCGTTTATGTGGTGAAGACCGACGACGCAGTGCAGAAGGTGGTTGTTCGTTAAAACTCCCCCTAACCCCCTCAGAGAGTGGGAATAGGTAAGCAATATAAAACGGTTTTCAAGATTTTGGGAACCGTTTTTTTGTGCCTTTATTGTGGCGGAAAAATAAGCAGATTTAGATCTGCTTAATTGAAAAATGTGTAGTAAGTGTTTGAAAATCAGAATTTTACAATGGAAAAATAAGCGAGTGATAATTGCGTTTGGCTATTTGTCGCTAGTTTGGGCGTTTTCTGTTTCTGCTGCTTGGGCTT
>CAZGVF010000017.1:0-16049 GCA_964528925.1 uncultured Paludibacteraceae bacterium
GCCGCGCCCGCAAAGGTGAAATCGCCCGTATGCACAATCACATCAGCCTCGGGCAACGCGCCAAGTTGCCGATGCAGTCCATGCGTGTCGGATAGGTGAAGGATGGTCATGGTTGTCTAAAATTATTTCAGAAAGCACCCAACTGCCAAAATGTGGCAGTGATGATCGTTTTTTTGCTGTATTGGTTATTTTTTACGGAGAACAGGCTTAGAATTGAAGCGAGCATTAAGAAAATCCACAATTTGTCTACGTTCATTAACCAAGATAAAATGATTTTCTTTGTCGGTAAAATAGATGTCAGCATCTACACCCATTTTTTTTAACTTCTTACATTGTTCTTTCATTCCTTTCGAAGAACCATCTTTACCACCTCCAACAAAGTTCACTTGACACGGCACACTATTCAGACTACGCAAACTACACGAAATAGTTGTGATACTCTTGAAACTTTTTGAATAAGAAGAGTGCATTGCCGCTTCGACAGCAGAACCTCCATTCGAAAGCCCAATGAGGTGTATCTGCTTATGGTCTATATGATACCCCATACGCTCAAGTGCAGGAATGTAAAATTTGAAAATCTGCTCAAGGTTGGACTTATAGAAAATACCTTTTAAATCCTTAGTACCAATACTAAGAACTATACAATCATCTAAATCCTTCCATATTCCCTGATAGAGTTGCCAGTTACCCATATAACCATGACAGAAGACGACAAGCGGATAGTCGTATTTACTTTTTTGATGTTTTGGGTCACAAATATAAACAGCTCGGTCTTTTGTCCCAAAATACTGATTAAACACCTGCGGATAAACTCCGGAAAGTGGATTCTCTAATCCAAGGCGTCGATAAGGACTCAAAAAATTGTGTATCTTAAAATGCAAAAAATCATCTTGGGCTTGTTTAACAATCGGCCCGCCTATTCCATATTTTTTAGCAATGGGTTTTATCAATAATACATTTTTGATTCCAAGATTTACCACCTCCTCTTCTGGTATAAATGTATTGATGAGGTAATGATAGAAGGGCGCATGTTTGGCATTTCCTTCATCATCGAGATAAACCAAGCGCACTCTGTCGGTTGTATGAATACGATATCGCGGCATAGCAATCCAAAGGCAAAGCACAAGACAGCACCACATTATTTTGATACCATAAGGTCGAATGCGTTCAGGCAATCGTTCACGAATAGTACTCTGCCAAACGAGTGCTATGAGCATCAGCATGATTGTTTTGTAGAACAACGAAGCAAAAAATAACCATGCCAGCGAGAGAATTACAGTTAGAACAATGCGTTTTTTCATTACAAATTGATTTACCATTTATTACTTCAACAATAAGATAACTGAACATCAGGAAAATAGCGCAGCCCGCCAACCTGAAACCTAATTCAGCTCCGTTGCCAAAATATGTTCGAGTTGCTCGGCGGTGATGTTGAGCGAAAATTTGCCATCGCGCGCCAGCGAAATGGTGCCAGTCTCTTCCGAAACAATGATGGCCAGCGCATCGGTGCGCTCCGAAATGCCCAACGCCGAACGGTGACGCAATCCAAGATGCTTCGGCACATCGGGATTTTGCGACACAGGCAGAATGGCGCCCGCTGCCATCACACGACCATCGGCCAAAATCATGGCGCCATCGTGCAGCGGACTATTTTTGAAAAATATGTTTTCGATCAGTCGCGTGTTGACATCGGCATTCACCACGTCGCCCGACTCGATGTACTGCTGCAGGCTCTCGTTGCGCTGAATCACAATGAGTGCGCCCGTCTTGGTTCGCGCCATATCGCGGCACGCCAGCACAATGTGCATAATCGGATAGGTGGTTTTCGTCTCCTCATCTTCGCTGATGTGAAACATTTTCTTTATCCAGCGCATCGAGCGCGTCTTGCTATGCGAACCAATGCGCGAAAAAAATCGCCGGATCTCGTTCTGAAAAATCACTATCAAGCCAATCACACCAACTGCCACGACCTTATTTAATATGGCTCCCAGCAGTTCCATTTTGAAGACATGCGTCACCAAAAACCACACCAAGATGAACGCCAAAATGCCAACGAAAATGTTGCCTGCGCCCATGTTTTTCATCAGTTTGTACACGCCAAACATCAGCAGCGCCACAAGCACAATATCGATTACATCTTTTATTCCAAATGCTAGTTCCATTTTCTTTAGTTGATGAGTTGAAAAGTTGATGAGTTGAAAAGTTTAACGATTTAGTCAGAGTCTGTAGGGTAAAATCCTATTTTTTCATTTGAAGATTTGAAAATTTGAAGATTAAAAGCAACTGCACTTTTTGCAGTTAACTGTTTAATTATCAATTGTCAATTATCAATTATCAATTAAAAAATTTCTAACTCCTCACTCCTAACTTAAAAATCGCTTCGCGATTTTTATCGTCTGCACCGCCTCTTTCACATCGTGAACACGCAAAATGTGCGCTCCACCCTGCAACGCAAGCATATTGGCAGCAGTAGTGGCATTCAGTGCATCGGCTGGTGCAATTCCAAGCGGCTTGCAGAGCATCGATTTGCGCGAAAGTCCAGCCAAAATTGGCGAATTGAACACTTCAAACAGTCGCAGATTGCGCAGTAGCGACCAATTTTGCTCCAATGTCTTGCCAAAACCAAATCCAGGGTCGACTATTATCTCTTTGTCGAACCCAAGCGCGCGCAATTCCGCAATTTTCTGCGCAAAATAGCGCAAAACCGATGGCAAAAAATATTCGTCCTCAGGCAGAGTCTGCTGCATATTTGGGAAACCATAAGCATGCGTAAGCACATACGGCACTTGCAACCGCGCCACGGTAGGCAGCATTTTTTCGTCGATGCAGCCGCCCGAGACATCGTTCACCAGCGTCACGCCAAACTCGCCAACGGCACGCTCAGCCACGCTCGCTCTGAAAGTATCGACCGACAGCGGCAAGTCGGCATATTTCCGCCTGATTGCCGTCAACGCCCAGCAGACGCGTTGCCACTCCTCCTCTTCCGAAGGAAAATCGGCTTGCGGACGCGTGGAACAGCCGCCCACATCAATTATTGCAGCACCATCGGTCACAGCCTTATCGACATGCGCCATGAGCGACTGCTCCGTAGTAGAGCGACTTTCAGCCCAAAACGAATCGGGCGTAGCATTCACTATGGCCATCACCACGGGCGTCGCCAAATCGATCGGTTTCCCGTTTAACACAATAATCGGAGCCTGCATTGCGTTATACTTAAAAAGCCCACAAAATTACACAAAAAATCTCGAGAAAAGGCTCGCTTGCACATTTTTTTGAAAAAAAGAGCGAAAACGCTTGTTGATTGAAAAAAATAGCGTAAATTTGTGGTCGCATTTTAGCTAAATGTTTTCCAGATGAAACTTACGACTAAACTCATCGGCTTTTGCGCCGTAGCTACAGCGCTAACTGCTTGTGGCAACAAGACTTCGCTGCCAACCGAGTACTCAGAAAAAACCGGTTTCGACTACAATAGTCCAGAGACTGGTTACTTCGAAGTACACAGCGTTTACGAAGGAAAAATTCCTCCAGGTTGCGTCTACATTTCGACCATGACCACGGTGAAAGGTTCGAACAGCGACCCTGTTTCGGGACCAAACAACAACGCCAAACGCCGCATCAGCAACAGCGGTTATTTCATGGACGAATACGAAGTAACCAACCTCAACTGGCGCGAATATGTGGCTTGGATTAGCGGTGTGTGGGCTCACGAACCACGCCGCATTCTGCTTGCCATGCCCGACGAAACCGTTTGGCGCAAAGCATTGGCCTACAACGAACCCTATGTGCGCGACTACTATTCGCACGTGGCTTACGGCTACTATCCAGTGGTTGGCGTAACGTGGAAACAGGCTTGCGACTACTGCAAATGGCGCACCGACCGCGTGAACGAGCTGCAGTTGATAAACGAAGGCATCATTCCTTTCCGCAGCCTGAAAACCATCAACGAAGCCATCAAAAATAATCCCGATTCGCTCTATGCGTATGTGTTCACCACTCAAAAAGTGGGCGAATTTATCCGCGGAATCTATGGCGATAGCTCGGCAGTGAACCTCGACGGCGTGCTTTACGACGCTGAATTCCGTCTGCCAACCGAAGCTGAATGGGAATATGCTGCATACGGCATCGAAGCAGTGAACGAAAACATCTACGAAGGTCAATCCTACCCATGGAAAGGCGAGCAGATGCGCGGTTTCGACGACAAAAAGACAGCTGGCGAATTCTATGCCAACTTCATGCGCGGTCGTGGCGACCTCATCGGACAAAACATCAACAACACACTTACAGTGCCTGTCAATTTCTTCCCGCCAAATGGCTACGGGCTTTACAACATGGCTGGCAATGTGAACGAATGGGTACTCGATGTTTATCGTGCTACATCAAACGAAGTTATTGAGGAATACAACTCGTATCGTGGTAATGTGTTCGACAGCGATTCGGCTTATGCTGAGACTCTGCTCGACAAACTGCCGCCGATGGATCAAGTTACGCGCGACAGCATGCGCAATGTGCTTATCAACGAGAAGAAATTCACCGAAGTGGGTGGCGACTACCGCAGCGCACGCGATGGCGATCGTCTTTCGACCCTTGGCGACTCGGTGCTGCACATCAAAGACGAGAACATCTCGCCACTTGAGCGCTCGCACATGGTTTCTGACGAAGACCGCATATACAAAGGTGGCTCGTGGCGCGATCGTGCCTACTGGCTCAATCCTTCGAACCGTCGCTATCTGAACGAAAACAAGTGCACCGACGACATCGGTTTCCGTTGCGCTATGAGTTCGGTTGGTGGCAAACGCCAGAACTAATATCTGCAAGATAACACAAACGAAAAGAGGCTGTCAAAATTTGGGCAGTCTCTTTTTTTTGATCGATGAAAAGGAGCGCAACGTGACGCGCTCCTGCTTTCTAATTCTTCACGAGCGTTCCGATTTTCTCGCCCGAAACAACTTTGGCAAGATTGCCCGGCGTATCCATATCGAAAACGATGATCGGCAAATTATTCTCTTTGCACATGGCGGTGGCTGTGAGGTCCATCACCTTCAAGCCGCGACGATAAACCTCGTCGAAAGTGATTTCGTCGAAGCGCGTGGCAGTTGGGTCTTTCTCCGGATCGGCAGTGTAGATGCCATCGACGCGCGTGCCTTTCAGCATCACATCGGCCTCTATCTCAATGCCACGCAACGACGAACCAGTGTCGGTAGTGAAATACGGATTGCCCGTGCCAGCCGAGAATATAGCCACTTCGCCGCGTTCGAGCGAATCGACCGCCTTCTGTTTACTATAAAATTCGCCAATCGGCTCCATGCGCACTGCCGTAAGCACACGAGCGCGAACGCCTTTGCCTTCGAGCGCAGAACTGAGCGCAAGGCTGTTGATGACCGTGGCAAGCATGCCCATTTGGTCGCCTTTCACGCGGTCGAAACCTTTAGCAGCACCGCTCAATCCGCGGAAAATGTTGCCACCGCCAATCACTATGCCCACCTGCACGCCTTGGCGCACAATGTCGGCTATCTGCGTTGCATATTGGTCGAGGCGCACGCTGTCGATGCCGTGCCCCTGCGCGCCCATGAGCGATTCGCCGCTCAATTTCAGAAGAATGCGTTTGTATTTCATGAGTTTGAAAGTTTGTAAAGTTGAATTATAAAGCCTTTTTGTTGAGCAGCAAAGCGAGATCTTCTGGCGTATCGATGGAGATGTTTTCGGCATCGGTTACAGCCACACGAATGCGCAGACCATTTTCGATCCAGCGCAATTGCTCGAGCGACTCGGCTTTTTCGAGCGGTGTCTGTTCCATTTTCGTGATTTTCGCCAAAATGTCGGCACGATAGGCATAAATGCCAATGTGCTTGTAGTAGGTTTGATGCACAGCCCACTCGTCGGGCGCAACGCCACGCATGTGCGGCACCACCGAACGACTGAAATAGATGGCTTCGTTCTGCAAATTCACAACCACCTTCGGCGAATTCGGATTTTGCAAATCGGCATAAGTGGAATTAGCTGCGAAGGGTTTTACTAGCGTTGCTAACTGTACCCCATTCGCATCGAAACAATGCTTCAAAGCCTCAATTTGGCTAGTGGCGATGTAAGGCTCATCACCCTGAATATTGATGACCACATCGAACTTTTCGTCGAGTTTTGTGAGTGCCTCGTAGCAACGATCGGTTCCAGTTTTGTGGTTGGTCGAAGTCATCACCACTCTGCCACCAAACGCCACGACTGCATCGAAAATGCGCTGATCATCGGTTGCAACCACCACAGTATCAAGCACTTGCGAGGCACGCTCGTAAACATGCTGAATCATCGGCTTGCCAAAAATATCAGTCAAAGGTTTACCCGGGAAACGCGACGAAGCATAACGGGCAGGAATTATTCCTACAAATTTCAAGGATTCCATAATAAAAGATTGCTATCAGTCTTGTGATTTATATTGAACAAAATGCCCAAGCAGAGCGAGATGTTTTGATTCGAAGAGCGGCTGTAGGTGGCGTCTGACGAGTTTTTGTAGAGATCGCCAAGACCGAACGAATACCGTGCTTCGAGTTGGTAGATACCCGCCCTTCGCGTTTGAAATTCGAAACCTGTGCCGACCACAATGCCATAGTCGAAAATAGATTTGAACTTATCGGTGTGGCGCGGCCGCAGTTTATCTTCGGTCAGATTTTCGCTCGTTACATGGTCGCCCACGCGGAAACTGATTTCAGGTCCGAGATTAAAAAACCAGCGGAAATATTTCTTGCCGAAAAAAATGTGCGACATAAATGGGATTTCGATGTAGTCGAGCCGCCGCGAATAACGATATAGATATACATCGCTTTTTTCCTTCCAGCCGCGCTGGGTGTAGTTGGCCTCGAGTTGGATGCCAAAATGTCGGTCGCTGATATAGCGAAACGCCAAACCAGCCTGCGCGCCATAGAGCATAGAGTGCGACACCGACGGCGAAAACGACACAAACGAAGCCGTGCCGCCAGCGCGTACGCCAAGGGCAAATTCAGGCTCGTAGAAATAACGTTGCGCCGCTGCTGGAAATGCGCCAATCAGCAAAAAAATGGCAAAAATTACAATTATTCTGCGTCTCATTTTATCTCATTCAGTTTTTGATTGTAGAAGCCGAACAGATGCCAACTCTCGTTAATCCATTGACCATCAGCACTTTTCTTGAAGTCGAAATCGGTCTGCAGGCAGTGACAATTCACCTTGCCAAAAGCCGCGGTTGGGTTGTGGCGATTGGCCTCGAACGCCGCACCAAGGTAATTGATGGCATCGTAGCCAATCAGGTCGTAGTGCGGTTCGGTGTCGACCGTGTGGTTGCCAAACCAAAGCGTGTAGTTCTGCTCGTAAACTTCGGTATGATTACGGTAGAAGAGCGAATGATAGTAAGTACCATCGATGTACGAAGTCCACTGTTTCCAATCCTCAAAGCCCCAAATTTGCAAGAACGGAAGATTTAACTCCTTGATTTTCGGCAAGATAGGAGCAACCACCTCGGCATGAGGCGTTGCAATGAGCAGCAGCGTGCGATTGCGCCCAACGATGGTTTGCAGCGTATCGACATTGTCGGCCGAAAGGCGAATTTCCTTGTACGAACGCCGCATTTTGTGCAGCACTTTGGTGAGTTCATCGGCCAACAAATTGGCTTTGTCACGCTTGTCCGAAATGCGCGCTATCACAATGTTTTGCGACGAAAAACGCTTAGCAATGGTCTGCGCCACAGCGGGCAAAATCTTCTCTTGCGAAGGATTGAACTGCAAAATGTACTCGTTGGCATTCTCAATTTTCGAGGTGAACGGCACAAAAGTGTAGATCTGATGCTGTTTGGCGAAATCGGCCACCAAAGCCACCTGATTGGCGTAGGCCGGACCGAGAATCAAGTCCATTTCGGCCAATTCGGGGCGCTGCAGCACCGAATCGAGCGTCTCGAGCGACTTTTCGATATCGTAGACATGCACCTCGACCGACAAACCGAGCCGCTTCACATCTTCCAAACCGAGCAGCATGCCGCGATAAAACTCCCAAAAATAGTTCACCGACGAATCGATGTAAGGCGTTTTCAGCATGAAGGGCATTAGAACCGCCACTTTCAAGGCATTTGCCGGTGCCACAGTAACCGCTTTTTGTTCGATAACCGCAGGAACGCTATCCTTAACAACGGCGACTGATTTTTCAACAGTATCAATCTGATTATCAACAACTTGCGCGACTGTTTTTTCTCTTGATTTTTCCGATTTTTCAATCGAAGCAAGTTCATCATCTTTCGAAGGAATGACCAAAACATCGCCTACATGAATGGTCGACGTGATGTTGTTCGCCTCCACCAACTCCTCCACCGTAATGCCATACGCGCGGCTGATGCTGTAGAGCGTCTCCTTGGCTTTCACCTCGTGCGTGCGCTGCGTCGAAACGGCAGTTTTTTCAGTAGTAACTTGCTGATTTTCTGCAGTTTGACTAACTTTTGCGACTTCAGTATTTTCAGCAATCGTATGTTTCGGAATGCGCAACTTCTGCCCCACTTTCAAACCTTGCGTGAGTTCGGGATTGACCTTCACAAGCGCATCGACCGACACATTGTACTTGCGCGTCAGCCCGTAGATGGTCTCCTTGGGCTGCACCTCGTGAACAACATACTCCTCGGCAGCGGTCTGATTTTCGTTGATCGGCACCAAAATGACCTGCCCAATCTGCAAACCATCAGTCAATTTCGGGTTGGCAGCGTGCAAATCGGCCTGCGTAACGCCAAACTTGCGCGCAATGGCAAAAAGTCCGTCCTTGGGCTGCACAGTGTACGAATAATACTCCGTGCCATCGACCGTAACTTTCGGACAATCAAGCGATTGCGCCGACAGCGACAGCATGCCGACCATCAAAACAAGCGTTGCAAAAAGTTTTTTCATAACTATAGCGTTTATTTTTATTCAGAAAGTTTATAATTTAATCACAAAGCGCATAAAGATCGCCGCGCGGATTCACAAGCAGCACGGGTAAAGTGGTCTTTTCCAATATCTTACGTTCTTTGCTGCCGAAAATAATATCGTCCAAGCCATATTCGCGCGAGGCAGAAACAATGACCATATCGGCATTTTGTTGCGCCCAAAGAGCGGTTTCACGCTCCACGCCATCGCTGCCTTTGCGAGCGTTAACCTCTTCATAATCAAGCGAAAACGAGTCGAAAAGCGATTTCATGGCATCGATATTTTTTGCCGCGCGCGTGCCATAATCTTTCGGGCGGAAAATGGTCAGTTTTGAGTGGAAAAATCGTCCGAAAGCCGCAGCAAACGGGCCTTTTTCCTTTTCTTCCTGAAGAAAAGTTACGGGCAACGCCACCTTGTCGAATTTCGGTTCGTTGCCAGCACGGACAAAAAGATACGGAATGCGCAAGTCGCGGCACGCGTTCAGGCATGGCTGAATTTCGCGTCGATTTGCCACCTCAACAATCAGCATGGAAGCGTCGATTTGTTCGAGCAGATCGGCAAGATCGGCAGCGCGAACATCATTATCGGAAGTTGTGTCGGCTAAATGAAGGCAACGCGTCGTGTGCTGCAATGCCGCAGCAATGGTCTCAGCAAAACGCATGGCTACTGCGCCATCGGTCGAAATTGATATGGCAACCACTACTCTACTCATCGTCCCGATTTTTTTTGAAGTTGACCTTTGTTGCCGCCACCGCCAATATTCAGCGACGAGCGCGAGCTGCCGCTATCAGAGCCAAAATCGCTATAACTTGATGGCGAATCGGAGTCACGTTTCGTTGTCGATTTTTTATCTTTATCTGTCGAGGCAGTTTCTGTTTCAGTTTCGGAAGGATCGACACGCCCAGAACGACGGCGCTTGGTTGGCGTGTCGCTCTTCGACCGTTCGGGGCGAGCAAACACATCGCGCCAAACGAGCGGTCGAATGCCCTGTTGCCAAGTGAACCCTGGCAGGCGCAGCAAATCGTCACTGGCTTGATCGAGCGGCGTGAGCGTGCCTTCGGGCGCAGGATAAAGCACAATGCGCTCAATTTTTTGATCGACAAGATAGGCCGTGAGATAACTGCTGGTGGTTTGGTTCAGACCGATTATCAGGCTATCATCATCGAGCGGGAAGAAGCGCGATTCGGCATTACCGCGCACCTCGACGCAACGCAATTCGTTGTCGGAGAGATGCGCAATTATCTCTTTTCCAGAGAGTTGATTGAAATGAATGCTATCTTGCTGTTCGGCCACAAACGCAGCGCCAATCACATGCATGCGTTCTGGAGCACCATTCAGCGAATAGATGCGCATGGTGTCGCCTGTGATTTGTCGCGGTCCCGACCATGCCACTGGCAATTGCATCAGATGAATTATGGAGTCGCGCGTGGAGAAGCAAGCCGAGTCGCAAACCGCCTGTACATCGGTGCGGAAAAGTCGCACATGATGGTAAGCGCGCACAAATTTGTTCACCGAATCGGTGGCAAAAGCGTAGAGCGTGTCGGCGTTCATGTAGAGCGTGTCGGGCGACGAATGTTCCACCATCAGCGCGGAATCGTATGCCAAAGCAATGTCGCCATCTTCCTTGTAGTAGACAAAATTGCCGTAGAGCGAAATCTGGTTGGCAGAATCGTTCAAGTGGACATGCGAAAAGGCGCGCCCTTCGCCATTTTTCTTATCATAAAATATGGTGTCGCCAGTGAGCATTTCGCCGTCGATGTGGCGCACCCACGAGTTCAGGTAGAGCCGCGACTGCTCAGTGTGCGTGTCGTATTGACCGAGTTCGGAGTAAATGGTGGTTTCGTTTTCGTAGAGAATGGTGGTGGGTCCGACCATCTCGGCAACGGCCGTTTCGGTGTAGTATTTCAGCGTGTCGGCGCGCATTGTGAAGCCCGGATTTGTGAGCAACACGCTGTCGCGGAACATTGCCATTTCCCAGCCTGGATAGTAGTAGCCGAACACCGAAGTCAGCACATTTTCAGCATCATAGAGTTTGCCGCCCGTGTAGTAGTAGCCCACATTTGCTATGCGATCGTAGTTCAGGCTGTCGGTTACAAGCGTTATTTTGCGGTCGGTCATGCGCACATTGTGGCGAAGGCGCGCCATTTTGGTGTCGCCATCGTAGTAAAGCACGTCACCAAAGATAAAGAGCGTGTCACCCTGAACGATTTTCACATGACCGTAAGCGTTGAACGAATTGCGCTTGTCGAAAAAATATGCGCTGTCGCAATAGAGGAACACATCGTCGTGACGGAAACGCACATTGCCTTTGAGCAGTTGCGCCTCCGAATTCACCGACTCATCGAAACTGAAAGTCTGCGCATTTTCGAGATAAACCATCGTGCGCTGCCCTTGCGATGCCGTTTTTTGAGTCGATTGGGAAGATGAATTTGATGATTTTTGCGGTGCAGAAGTCTGCGTTTTTTGCGCAGGCGTCTTTTTAATAGGTTGTTGCGTAGTGAGCGTTGTTGGCACATCGAAACGCCTCTGCCTTTGTGACCAAACAGAGCAAGAAAATGCCAGCAACAGGCTGACAATCAGCACGATATGTCGACGTTTAGCGAGCAATCTTCTTCTTTTCGTTTTTAATCCAGCCTTTGTGTTCAAAATCGCAATTGCGCCAATCGGGATCGATGTAGATGTAAGTCTCTTTGATTTTTTGTTCGACCCACGTCTTCAAAATCTCCTGTTGTTTGGCGGCTTCGCAAGCCTGTTTCAGCAGTTGATAGTCGTCGGTGAGATTGGCTTTGTGGTTGGCCGTTTTCTGTTTCAGGCGCACAATGGCATAGACCTCGCGCCCGAGCGATTTGTCCATCATGGCAAAAGGTTGCGATATTTCGCCCACGCCCATGTTATAGACCATTTTTGCCACCTCTTGCGGCAGATCTTGGTACTCAAATTTCGATGCGCTGGTGTTTTCGTTGGTCATCACACCGCCATTCATGCGAGTATTTTTGTCGGACGAAAAATTGAGCGCGGCATCTTCGAAAGTCAATTTTCCAGCGCGAATATCGGCAGCCAGACTATCGAGTTTCATGAAAGTTTTCTCCTTGATGGCAACCGAAACGCGCGGACGCAACAAGATATGTCGGCAGTTGATGCGGTCGCCACGCTTCTCGATGAGCTGCACAATGTGGTAACCAAATTCAGTCTGAAAAACGCGCGAGACTTGCCCTGGCTCAGTCAGTGCGAAGGCTGCGTTAGTGAACTCTTGCACCATGGTTCCGCGCCCGAAAAATCCGAGTTCGCCGCCTTTCATGGCAGTACCTTGGTCGTCGGAATAGAGGCGCGCCAACATCGAAAAGTCGGCAGTGCCATTGTTCACGCGGTCGGCATATTCGCGCAAGCGGGCTTTGGTGGCTTCCAAATCTTCAGCAGGGATTGGCGGTTCGAGGGTGATAATCTGCACCTCGACCATGGCGGGAACAACAGGCACACTATCGTCGGGCAACGCTTCGTAAAACTCGCGCACCTCGGCTGGCGTCAGTTTAATGTCGCCTGTGAGTTTTTGCTGCACCATCTGAATGGTCATTTGGTCGGCAATGGCTTGGCGCATCTCCTCTTTTATTTCGGAAGTCGTTTTTTTGAAATATTCTTCGAGTTTCTCTTTCGAACCGATTTCGCGCAAGAACTGCTCCATGCGCATGTTCACCTGCATTTCGACCTGCGATTCGCCCGCCACAATGCTATCGATTTTGGCTTGATGCAGATAGAGTTTTTGCAGTGCCAATCGTTCAGGAATGACGCAATACGGGTCGCCTTGCAAGCGCGTGCCTTCGTACTGAAGTCGCATGCGTTGATCTTCCACCTCGCTGCGCATTATGGCATTGTCGCCCACAACCCAAACCACGCCATCAATCATGTTGGTTTGTGCCGATACGAGCGCCGAAAAGCCGAGCAATGCGCCAAGGGCAGAGATTTTAATTCTTCGTTTCATCGTCGATTAAATTCTTATTGTTGAACACGGGCGAATAGAAGGTTATCACGCCACTGGCCGCTGCATCGTCGTAGAGCGACTGTTCGAGTTGTTTTATGTATTCCTGCCGACGCTGATTGTTGAGTAGCGTGCGAATGCGTTCTTGCACAAATTCGAGCGGCGCCGGCGAGCCAATCAGCCTGCGGTCGGTAATGTTGAGCATGTAAGTGTAGGTGGAATCCGCCACTTCGTAGTACGAATTATTCGCCAACAGCGCGCGCTGGTCGACGCCTTCGAGCGGCATCTTTTTCGCCAGATCGTTCATCAAAATCCATGTGTCGACAAAATAGTCGTAACTTGCGGCATGCTGCACGCTGTACTCTTCGAGCCGCTGAATGTCTTTGTCGTCGTCGAGTTTGCGAATGGCAGTGCGCACTTTGTCAATTTTTGGCGCGCCGTTTGGCACTTTCAAAAAGACGCCACGCAGCACATTTTCGTTCAGTGGGAAACGCTCGGAATTCACCTCGTAATATGCCGCCACTTCGTCGTCCGAAACATCGCCAAGTCGCTGAGCCACAAGGTTTTGCTGATAGTAGTGAATGATGAGCGATTTGCGATATTCCTCCACCATCTGATTAATTTCGGCCTCGTTTGCCACATTGCGCTTGGCATTTTCGTAGAGCAACACATTGGTCGCCCAATTGCGAATGTAAGCGTCGGCAAGTGCGGCACTATCTTCGGGCGAAAGCCCAGGCTGAATGACGCTTGCCAGCTCATCTTCGTACAAAAACTGTCCCTCGACCTCGATGAGCGGCTGACGCAACGCATCGGCTTCGGGCTTTTTCTTTTGGCACGAAACGAAAAGCAAGCAACATGCAGCGATGACAAGGCAGAACTTCATTTTGGGGTTGATAAGTTGACGAGTTAATGAGTTGATGAGAAGTTTATCAAGTTTTTAAAGTTATAAAGTTCATAAAGTTCGCATGATCCAACTTTCTGCAGTTGGTTGTGCTAACGGACTAATTATCAATTATCAATTGACTTCACTCCTAACTCCTCACTCCTAATTCCTAACTTTATTCAATCGTTTTCAGCACCTCTTCGTTCACCACAATCGGGTATTTGGCGCGCAAATCCTCAATCCAACGGCGCTCGAGTTCGTTTTGATAATCGGCAGTAACAGCACCACGCACATCGGTGAAGGTTTCAGGACCTTTCTTCAGTTTTTTGCCAACCACAAACACTTCGGGGAATTCCGAATTTTCGACGACTTCAGCCTTCTTATCTTTGAAAACAAGTTTGTCGATCATCGGATTGTCGCCACGTTTCCAGAGTCCCGTAACGGTTCTCACAAAAGTTACGCTGTCGTTGTTCACGCGGGTATTCAGGTACGAATTCACCGAATCTTGCGGCAGTTTGGCAATCATTTTTTTCACTGATTTGGCGGTAGCTGCGTCCTTGCAATAGACTATGCGCCCTTTGTAATGCACCTCGTCCCATGCGTAGTTGCTGCGATTGGCGGCAAAATAGGCCTCAAGTCCTTCGGTATCTTTGGCAGCTTTGTCCCACACCTCGGTGTTGCTGATGTCGAACAGCAAAATGCCATCGTGGTATTCCTGCATCAGATAGCGGAATTCGGGATATTTGGCTTCCAACTGCGAATCTTCGTAGCTCAGCACCTGTTCGACCACAAAATTGCGCATTTTTTCGTCGAAATTGGCTAGCGACGACTCACCATCGTTGCTCGTAATGCCAACGACAAACACAAAATCGCGCTGCATTATCACCACATCGGCAAAGGTTGCGAGCGTGTCGGTGAGCGTCTCCAAATCTTCAAAATAGAGCGAATCGATGGTCGGGTGCGACTTCATAAATGCCACAACGCCGTCCATTGCGCCCACTTTTTCCTGATAATTGTACTCCTGTTTCAATTTCTCGGTAAGCGCAGTGCGACCGAGTTGTGCACGATCGTCGCGCTGCATTTGGCGTAGCAGTTCAGGACGTTTTTGTTCGTATGGTTCCAAGCCGCGTTTGCCATTCAGACGCAAAAGATGCCAACCATATTGCGTGCGCACAGGCTCGCTCAGGTCACCCTCGTTTTGCAGAGCAAAGGCTGCATTTTCAAACTCTGGCACCATGCGCGAAACACCAAACCAAGGCAGTTCACCACCGCGCGCTGCAGTGCCACGATCGTCGGAAACCTCTTTCGCAACAGTGGCAAAATCCTCGCCATTCTTCACGCGCTCGGCTGCAGCCACAATGGCATCGTGAGCGGCTTGCCAATCGGCTTCGGTGGCATCACGCTTCACCATTTTCATGATGTGCGACACATTCACCTGCCCCACGGCTGGGCGGTGGCTAAGAACCTTCACCACATGATAGCCGTAATAGGTGCGCACTGGCATCGACACTTCGCCATCGGCAAGCGAGAACATGGCTTTTTCGAAAGGATAGACCAACATGCCGCCCGTGAAAAATCCGAGATGACCATGGTTATTTTTCACCGAAGCATCGTCAGAAAGTTCGTCGGCCACAGTGCCAAAATCCTCGCCAGCCACTATGCGATCGTGCGCTTTCAGAGCCTTCTGATAGGCTGCAAGCGTGTCGGCAGGTGTGGCATTTTGCGGCAAACGCACCAGCACATGACTCACTTCGATGTCCTGTTTCAAGTGGTCGTAAGCCTCTTGGCAAAGCGTCTCCTCCATCGACAGATCGGTGAGGTACGGTTTGGCCAGCTGACTGCGATAGCCGCGCAATTCGTTCACAAAACTTGGCAGCGTATCCATTCCGCGCTGTTCGGCCTCTATCACCTTCAGTTTGAAATTCTCGAACAACTCCAAATACTCCGTCAACGATTTTTTGTCGATGGTGTTGTTAGCGTTGTTTTTGTTGTAGATGTACTCAAATTCGTCGCGCGTGATTTCGGTTTCGCCAATAGTCATTAGCACCTCGTCGCCCGCCACCATTGGCACGCTCATCAGCAAAAATGCAGCGGCTGCAAATGTTTTTATCTGTTTCATATCTTTCGAGTTGATTAGTTGATTGGTTGATCAGTTGATTGGTGAAATCACAATAACGAACCAAAAATCAATCAATTAAATAATTGGAAATTAAATAATTAAATAATTATTTTTCGTGTATCAGGCATTTTCCCGTCATGTCGGCAGGTTGCGCAATGCCCATGATGT
>CAZGVF010000017.1:16149-17794 GCA_964528925.1 uncultured Paludibacteraceae bacterium
TCGTGTATCAGGCATTTTCCCGTCATGTCGGCAGGTTGCGCAATGCCCATGATGTGCAGGATTGACGGAGCGACATCGGCCAAGATGCCGTTTTCTACCGTTACGCCTGCTTTTTCGGTAACATACACAAACGGCACAGGATTGAGCGAGTGCGCAGTGTTTGGTGTGCCATCGGCATTCAACGCATGGTCGCAGTTGCCGTGGTCGGCTATGATGATGAGTTCGTAACCATTGCGGCGTGCGGTCTCAACCACGCTCTCGACACAGTGATCGATGGTTACAACGGCTTTTTCGATGGCTTCGTACACGCCCGTGTGACCCACCATATCGCCATTGGCAAAATTAATAACCACAAAATCGAATTTCTGTTTGTCGAGTTCGTTATTCAGCGCCTCAGCCACCTCGTAAGCACTCATTTCTGGCTTCAGATCGTAGGTTGCAACTTTTGGAGACGGAATAAGAATGCGCTCTTCGCCCTCGAATGGCTGTTCGCGACCGCCATTGAAGAAGAAAGTAACGTGCGCATATTTCTCGGTTTCGGCAATGTGAAGTTGCAGTTTGCCGTTTTTCGACAGCGTTTCGCCGAGCGTATCGACCACATTTTCTTTGTCGAACAAAATATGCACGCCCGTGAACGATGCGTCGTAAGGTGTCATGCAGAAATAGTGCAGCGGCAGCGTGTGCATTCCCTCTTCGGGCATATCTTTTTGCGTCAGAGCAATAGTCAACTCTTTGGCGCGGTCGTTGCGGTAGTTGAAGAAGATGACCACGTCGTCAGGCTCAATCAGCGCCAGCGGTTTTCCAGCGGCATCGACATGAACTATTGGCTTGATAAATTCGTCGGTTACGCCCTCGTCGTACGATTTTTGCACGGCAGCCTGCATATCGGTGGCTTTTTCGCCAATGCCCGAAACCAACAGATCGTAAGCCTCTTTCACGCGATTCCAGCGTTTGTCGCGATCCATGGCGTAGTAGCGGCCGACAACCGAAGCGATTTTCCCGCCAGTCGTGGCAAGATGTTTCTCCAACTCTTCGATGAAGCCTTTGCCCGAGTGCGGATCGGTGTCGCGACCGTCCATAAAGCAATGCACAAACGCCTTTTCGATGCCGTATTCGTGGGCAATCTCGGTCAGTTTCAGCAGATGCTCGAACGAACTATGCACGCCGCCGTTCGACACCAGACCCATGAAGTGAATTTTCACACCTTTCTTGGCTGCATATTCGAATGCGCGCACAATTTCGGGATTTTTCATTATGGAATTGTCGCGGCAAGCGCGGTTTATTTTCACCAAATCCTGATAGACAATGCGTCCCGCACCAATGTTGAGGTGACCGACTTCGGAGTTGCCCATCTGACCATCGGGCAAGCCCACATTTTCGCCCGAAGCCTGCAGTTGCGAATGCGGATAGATGGCGTTCAAGCGGTCCCAATATGGGGTTGGCATTTGGCTGATGACATCGTCTTTTTTACCGTCGCCAATGCCCCAGCCGTCGAGAATCATCAAAATTGCTTTCTGATTTGTCATGATTTTATGATTTTAATTGTTTTATATTCAACAAGTTACTGATTTAATGCGCATTAAATGCCGCTGAAATACTATTCAAAAACAGTGCCAACAGTCAACTGCGCATATAACTTGCAAAG
>CAZGVF010000018.1:0-2060 GCA_964528925.1 uncultured Paludibacteraceae bacterium
AGCTGCAAAAAAAGCAGTTCCACTACGACCACCACATCGTCGACTACCACACTCACAAAATTTTATGTGATAAACGACAGCGTGGTCGATGGCCTCGACGAGTACACTTTCACCATCGACAACGACGCCAACACCATCTACAACGAGGATTCGCTGCCCTATCTATGCCGCATCGACTCGCTCATTCCAACCATCTACGGCAGCACCATCAAAACCATCACCATCAACGACACCATCGTCTACACAGGCAACGACACCATCGATTTCAGTCGCCCTGTGACGGTGAAAACACTCGCCACCGATGGCGAATCGACCCGCACCTACATCGTTACGGTGAATGTGCATCAAGTCGATCCCGACGAATACAGCTGGGCAGGCATCAAATCGGAGATTTTCAGCGGAATAACCGCCACAAGCCAGAAAACGCTTTGGCACAACAGCCAACTACTCCACTTCGTCGCCACCGACAGCGAAACGCTGCTTTTCACCAGCAAAGATGGCATCGATTGGACACAGCAAACAGTTACAGGACTGCCCACCGCAGCCAATGTTAGCGGCATTGTTATCCTTGGCGATACGCTTTTTGCCGCCATCGATGGCACACTCTACGCTGCTACCACGCCCACCACTTGGACGGCGCAAGGCACTGCCACAGGCATCACGCAGTTGGCTTTTGCCATGAACGACAAACTCTTTGCTCTTGGCGAAGCCGATGGCGCACGCTGCATGTTTGTGCGCGACACCGCATGGACCAACCTCGGCACACTGCCCGAGCAATTTCCAGTGAGCGATTTTGCAACCTGTGTAGATGCCGAACCGAGCGGAAAAATGCGCGCCTACCTGATTGGCGGCAAAGCCAGCGACGGCACGCCACTTGGCACCGTTTGGAGCAGCAACGATGGCGCCTATTGGGCAAATCTGGCCGCCAGCAAACAGTGGTTCACGCCGCGCTATGGCGCAGCCGTGGTGCAATATGCCGATGGTCTAATGCTTTTTGGCGGAGCCGATGCGAATGGCGAATGCACCGACCGACAGCTCTTTTCGGTGGATTACGGACTCACTTGGGCCACGCCCGACGACAAAGCACTGCTGCCCGATCTCTGGGTTTCGCGCCACGACTTGAATGTGGTAAAAGATGACGAAAATCGCCTCTACATCGTGGGAGGAACGGCTGGCACAACCACTCTGAGCGATGTCTGGAGCGGACAAAAAAACAGCGAAATACCAGGATTTTCAAAATAAGAATTTAGGCAAAAACAATCTATGTTCTTTGCTCTATGCTCTATCTTCTATCATCAATGATCTAAAAATCTCATGTTCCCAGCCACCATCGATCTGCCTGCCTCGAAAAGCATCAGCCACAGAGCGCTGATTATCAATGCCTTATGCGAAGATGGTGGAACAATCGAGAATCTATCGGACTGCGACGATACGGTTGTGCTGGCGCGTGCTTTGCAATGCGAGAGCGGCACTATCGATGTGGGAGCAAGCGGCACGGCACTGCGTTTTCTCACCGCCTATTTAGCGACGAAAAATGGCTCATTCACGCTCACTGGCACGCCACGACTGCTGCAGCGTCCCATCGCGCCACTAGTCGATGCGCTGCGAACACTCGGTGCCGACATTCGTTATCTTGAAAATAATGGTTTTGCGCCACTCGCCATCAATGGTCAAAAACTGCGTGGTGGTGAACTCACGCCCCACTTCGAGCAAAGTAGTCAGTTTTTTTCGGCATTAATGCTGATTGCGCCATATCTCGACACTGCACTCACGCTCCACTTTGCAAAAACACCACACTCATTTCCCTACATTGAAATGACTGCCGCCATGATGCGCCAAGCGGGAGCAAACGTCACCATCGAAAGCAACAAAATCAGCATCGAAAATACGCCGTATCGCCGCACCAACTGGACGATTGAGCGCGATTGGTCGGCTGCCTCGTATTGGTACGAACTGCTCGCCATTGCGCAATGCGGACGGCTTCTATTGCGCCATCTTCAGCCCAGCACATTGCAAGGCGATGCGCACATTGCCACGCTTTTTCAGGATTTTGGAATCGA
>CAZGVF010000018.1:2160-15506 GCA_964528925.1 uncultured Paludibacteraceae bacterium
GCACATTGCAAGGCGATGCGCACATTGCCACGCTTTTTCAGGATTTTGGAATCGAAACAAAATTCACCGCTAATGGTGCGGAAATTTGCTACAAAGACAAAACTGCACCTACCACGCTACAATACGACTTTGGCAATATGCTCGACATGGTTCCAACCATGGCAGTAGCGTGTTGCGCGCGTGGTGTAACATTCCACTTCACTGGCATAAAAAATCTGCGCTTGAAAGAGAGCGACCGCATCAGCGCGCTATCGGCAGAACTGAAGAAATGCGGTTTTGTGCTGACTCAGCCCACAAGCGACAGCCTTGCGTGGGACGGCATGCGCTGCTCCGCCGAGCCTGCACCCACCATCTGCACCCACGACGACCACCGCATAGCCATGGCATTCGCGCCATTAGCCGCCAAAACGCCGCTTCACATCGATCACCCCGAAGTAGTCAGCAAATCCTACCCAAGTTTTTTTGAACAGATGAAGAAGGTTGTAGAGTAGTTCGCAGCTATTTTTCTACGCCACTTTTTTAGGCTGAAACCTTATCCATTTTGTTGCGTATAGTTTTTATGAGAGCAGAAAGCCACGCATCAATACGGACATTGATAGGGTGCTGGATAAGCATTCGCAATTTATCGAAAAGAATGACCACCACAAAAGTAACGAGAGTAAGCGGCACAAGCCAAAGCACAAGTTGCCATTCCTGATATTGGTCAAACACCGAAGCGACTCCTTTGTAGTAAATGTAACGTTCCTGCACAATATACACCGCCAAACACGACGAGGCGACCCAATTAACCACCCTATTTTGAAAATGGAACGACATTACAAAACCGAATAGTCCAAGTGACGCCAGCAACACAAACGGATTGTTATAGCAAATGCCTTTCCACTCATGGAAGACAAGTGAGCAGACTCCCCACAATAAGCTTGAAACCACATAAAGTGCTAACCAGCGCCAGCGCCAACGGTCAATGTCGACATACTTTTTCAGATAACCGCCAACCATATAAAGGTACACGAACTGAGCCGTAGCGTAACCATCTGCATTAAATCCAGTCATGTTTCTCCACCAGCCAAAGTACAGATTACCAAATGTCATCAGCAATAATACCACTTGATATTGTCGCATCGAGAAATGATCTCGCGCCATATTCAATATGGGAGACACAATAAGTAGTGCCACATAACATTGCAAAAACCACAAACTATTACTTGATATAGGTAAAAAAGTATTACTAAGTACACGGCATATACGTTCTCCCATTGTTAGTGATGCCGTAAGAGAATCAGCGCCATACGGTGTAAGAGCATAAAAAAAACCTCCAATCGGCTTAATACAAAAATACAAAGCACATATTAGATAGATATTTGTAAAGCTATGTATCCGTGTTCTGATGCCATAGTATCCTGATATAAGAATAAAGCAATTGACACCAATATAGATAAAGCAGTGTAAGGACAACAATATCGCTCCCGATGTGGAATGATAAGTATGCTGCAATACCTCAGGGAAGAACGAGTGTACAATGTAGTGATGACACACAATCATCAACATACAAACGATGCGTAGCAATTCTGCATTGCTATCGCGCACTCGGGGGGGGGGGGAGAATTTTGAGAAACTACAACCATTCGATTAAAGCATTTTTTTACTTTGCAACAATTATCCAACGACCGCCTTTAGTCCCTTCTCGATTAAGGATTCCATGTTTTTGCAATGCTGCGAAAGCCTCCCTTTTCACATTAACAAGAACGCCTCCACGCACCTGTTCAAAGATTGGCATTTGTAAGTTTTTTTCCCAATTCAACTTTTTCCCTAATTCCTCTCTACCTTCACTTTCACCACAAAATCCTCAAAATCGAGGTCAGTAGCATCGGCAAGGGTATCGACTAGGGTGAGGCTGGTAGCAAGCACCTGCGAGGCGATGTAGTCGTGATAGTCGGTTACAGCTTTGGCAATCTCGGCACGATTTTCAATCTGAACTGCAATCTTGTCGGTTATCTCGTAGCCATTCGACTTGCGCAGATTTTGAATGCGGTTCACCAACTCGCGCGCAACGCCTTCGTTCAGCAGCGCGTCGGTCATCTCTATGTCGAGCGCCACAGTGAGTGCACCTTCGTTGGCCACAAGCCAGCCCGGCATATCTTCGGTAGCAATTTCAACATCGGCAAGTTCCAAAACAACCTCGCCACCGGGCAACGGCAGCGTGAGTTGACCATCGCGCTCGAGCGCAGCAATCTGATCCTGCGGCAGCGTGGCAATGGCGGCCGCAATCTCTTTCATCTGCTTGCCATAGCGTTTGCCAAGGGTTTTGAAGTTGGCTTTGGCGCGTTTCACCAAACGAATTTCCGACTCATCGGACAAAACCACCTGCAACTCTTTCACATTCACCTCTGTTTTTACAAGATCGGCCACATAGAGCAACTCCTCTTTGGCAGTGGCATCAGGCACAGGCACAACAGCTTTTTGCAGCGGTTGACGCACCTTTTTATTGGCTTTTTTGCGCAGCGCAAGAATCATCGATGTGGTCTGTTGCGCCAACTGCATGCAACCTTCAAGTCGTTTGTCTTCGCGCGAATTATCGACCTCGGGGAACGACGCCAAATGCACGCTATCGGCTCCCGTAAGGTCGCGATAGAGGCGATCGGCATAGAACGGAGCGATTGGCGCCATCAGTCGGCTCACGGTGGTGAGACATTCGTAGAGCGTTTGGTAAGCCGCCAACTTATCAGCGTCCATAGTGCCGCCCCAGAAGCGTTTGCGGTTGAGGCGCACATACCAGTTCGACAGATTTTCTTGAACAAAATCGCTGATGGCACGACCAGCGCGCGTTGGCTCGTAGCTTTCGTAGTGCGTAGTAACCTCGCTCACCAGCGTGTTGAGCAACGACAAAATCCAGCGGTCAATCTCGGGACGCTCGGCTAGCGGAACCATTTTTTCGTTGCCCGTGAAGCCATCGACATTGGCATAGAGTGCAAAGAACGAATAAGTGTTGTAGAGCGTGCCGAAGAATTTGCGACGCACCTCTTCCACGCCTTCGTTGTCGAATTTCAGATTGTCCCACGGCGACGAATTGGTCATCATGTACCAGCGCACAGGGTCAGAACCATATTTTTCGATGGTCGAGAACGGATCGACGGCGTTGCCAAGGCGTTTCGACATTTTGTTGCCATTTTTGTCGAGCACCAAGCCGTTCGACACCACATTTTTGAACGCCACCGAGTGGAAAACCATTGTTGCGATGGCATGCAGCGTGAAGAACCAGCCGCGCGTTTGATCCACACCTTCGGAAATGAAGTCGGCGGGGAAAGACCCCTCCATTTTTTTATTTGAGGTCTCAAACGGAAAATGAATTTGTGCGTAAGGCATGGAACCGCTATCGAACCAAACATCAATCAAATCGGACTCGCGGTGCATGGGCTTGCCCGACGGCGAAACCAGCACCACACCATCGATGTACGGACGGTGCAGGTCGATATTTTTCGGATCGTAATTCTCTTTCGAATAGTCGCCCACGCGGAAATTTGGCCACGGATTTTTGTCCATCACGCCAGCCGCCACAGACTTTTCAATTTCTGCGAAGAGTTCTTCGATAGAACCAATGCATATCTCTTCGCGACCATCGTCGGTGCGCCAAATAGGCAGCGGCGTGCCCCAATAGCGCGAGCGCGACAGGTTCCAATCGTTCAGATTTTCGAGCCACTTGCCAAAACGCCCCGAGCCAGTCGATTCGGGCTTCCAATTGATGGTTTTGTTCAACGCAATCATCTCATCTTTCACCGCGGTGGTCTTAATGAACCAACTATCGAGCGGATAGTAGATCACAGGTTTGTCGGTGCGCCAGCAGTGCGGATAACTGTGCGTATGTTTTTCGATGCGGAACACAAGACCTTGGCGTTTCAGCATCATGCAGATGGCAATGTCGAGCGTTTCGTCCTTGTCGGTGAGGTTCGGATCGTAGGCATTTTTTACAAATCGCCCTGCAAACTCGTTGTAGAGTTCGGTGTTGATGTGCGTGCGTACAAATTCGGGGTCGAGATCGTCAACTACAAAGAATTTGCCAGTCATATCGACCATCGGACGGATTTCGCCATTTTTGGTAACGAAAGTCATGCCCGGAACGCCCGCTTTTTTCGCCACAAAAGCATCGTCGGCACCGAAAGTTGGCGCAATATGCACAATGCCCGTGCCTTCGTCGGTGGTTACATAGTCGCCCGCTATCACGCGGAATGCGCCCTCGCCGGGATTTGCCCACGGAATCAGTTGCTCGTATTCCGTTCCGACAAGTTCCGAGCCTTTGCCGCGCCATAGTGGTTCGGGCTGTTCGCCCAACTCTTTGGCATACGACGCTAAGCACGAAGCCGCCAAAATGTAGGTCGCCGCCTGCTTTGAATATGGATTTTCGCCACGCACCGCCACATAATCGATATTCGGACCAACGCACAATGCCGTGTTCGATGGCAAAGTCCAAGGCGTGGTAGTCCAAGCAATAAAGTAGGCATCGCTGCCCCAGCGGTCGCCTTTGATGTGGAATTGCGCAGTGCAGGTGGTATCTTTCACATCGCGGTAGCAGCCAGGCTGATTCAGTTCGTGGCTCGAGAGTCCCGTGCCAGCGGCTGGCGAATAGGGCTGAATGGTGTAGCCTTTGTAGAGCAAACCCTTGTTGTAGAGTTGCTTGAGCAGCCACCACAGCGTCTCCATGTATTTGTTGTCGTAGGTGATATACGGATTTTCAAGATCGACCCAATAGCCCATCTTTTTTGTCAGTGCAGTCCACTCTTTGGTGTACTTCATCACTTCGCGACGGCAGGCAGCATTGTATTCGTCAACGCTGATTTTTTTGCCGATATCCTCTTTGGTGATGCCGAGCATCTTCTCCACGCCCAGTTCTACGGGCAGACCGTGCGTATCCCAACCCGCTTTGCGACGCACCTGATAGCCGCGCATGGTTTTGTAGCGACAAAAAGTATCTTTTATGGTGCGCGCCATCACATGGTGAATGCCTGGCATGCCATTGGCCGAAGGTGGTCCTTCGTAGAAAATGAAGGTTGGGCAGCCCTCGCGCTCGTCGATGCTACGGTGGAAAAGTCCCTGCTGTTCCCACTCTTCTAGCACCTGATGGTTTATTTCCGATAGGTCGAAATGGTCGTACTCGTTGAATTTTTTCATGATTGCTCGTGTTGTTACAAAACATTGCATATTAACCTGCAAAGATACGATTTTTTGGCGAGAGTAGCAAGTCGCAAGATATGAGTCGCAAGAAAGCGAGTAAAGAGTAAAGACAAAGGAATAAAGACGGGGGCTGCAGTGCCACCAAAAACGCAGATATTTTACGCCGCGCCTTCATTTTTGTGTTAATTTTTTTGGTGAACTAAAAATTAGTTTGTAACTTTGCCGCATTAATATTTTAATTTATTTTAATTTTTAAAGCCTATGAAGAAGAGATTACTTCTGATTGCCGCTGCACTTGCGGCTGCGTTTGGGGCGAATGGCGCAACAGAAAACGATTACATTCGCGATGATTCTGGAGTAATTGAGCAAGACGTATGCCTGCCAATCGATGGCTCTATTAGCGTTTCGTTCAATTCTATTTCTAATCTGGAGTATTTTCGCTGGATTCCGCTTGGCGACTTAGCCTTTGCCGAAGGCTCGTTGGCAAACGACACATCGGTAACCTTTGTGTCGAACGGATACGGCAAAGGAGCAATTCGTTTGCAGTACCGCAATGGTGGCTGTACCTCGGCGTCGATGGTCGATGTTTACAAAAGTTTTACGCTACCCGACACTTTTAGCATTGCAGGCCCGACTTGCATTGCAACGGGCGATGTGGTAGTCTATTCTGTCGATCCAATTCTTACAGTAAATCTTGACCAAAACATTGGCGTCGATAACTACTATTGGGACATAAAAGAAAACAAACCGTCGTTTGTCGACACCATCTACTATACCGCAGGCGATGGCAGTTCGGTTACTTTCAAAGTAGGAACGCTCACAGGCAACGATGTGTTATCGGTTGTGCTTGGTAAATGTAATAAAAACGATTCCAGCAAACGCATTTCGTTATCGCTAGGCAAATTGGTTCCAAAACCGATTGTTCCTTCCGACACCTGTGTGGCGTATGGAATAACCCCATTCACTCTATCAGTACAAAATGCTGTTGAGGGTGTAACTTACACATGGACTGCGCCTTCGAACTATGCACTTTCATCTACTACGGGAACAAGCGTGACCGTTACGCCCGATGCAGGTTCGTCTGCCGAGATAAAAGTAACCGCCGCATATACCGATGAACCCGCTTGTAGCGAAAGTGCATCAACCATTGTCATCAATAGAAAATGGGGAACTACAACCTACATTTCGGGCAACGCACAGTGCGCCGAAGTCGCTGCAAATCAGTATTACACCTTTAAACTTGAAGGACAGATTCCAACAAACACGAGCATTCGTTGGACTTTGCCACAAGGTTGGGCGCTGAAAGAAAACACTTCGGATGCTGGGCAAACCATCGAAGCACGTCCATTCGAAAATGCTGCGCTAACAGGTGTTGTAAAAGCATGGTCGCTTGCTTGTGTCTCTGAAGGAGAGACGGTTGACACAATAAAGTACACGGTAAATGTAAAACCCGCAGCAATTAGCGAAATTCATGGCGATGAATGTCTGAAAATTGGGCAGACATACAAGTTTTGGATCGACACGGCAGGTATACGACCAGCAGCACGCAGCTATGTGTGGACAGCGCCAGGTTGCAATCTTACCGCATACACGGGCGATACTGCTTATGTTACACCGACATCGGCAACTACCTATGTGCGTGTTACGCCACAAGGCTACGATTGCAATGCTAACTATGTACAGCGCGATCTTTCGTTCTTGCCAACAGCTCCAGATTCAATCGTTTTGGCAAATGATGCCTGCATAGCCACTAATATGCCTGATACGGTAACATTATCTCTCTCTGGAACTGTCTCGAATCAAACTTACGATTGGATTTTGCCAACAGACTGGAGTCTAATTTCCGCTAATTCTTCCAAAACACAAATTTCTGTACGCACTAATGGTGTGGCAGGCGCGCATACTGTTTTTGCTTTTGCAATAGGAGAAGAACTATGTGGTAATTCAGATACGACAAGTGTTGTAATTACAATTTCTGCATCTCAGTTCTATATTGTATCTGAACCACAAGGTCGCAATTTGCGATGGTTTTCTTTTGAACCCTACCCATTGGATAGTGCCATTTATTACAAGTGGTATGTAGATGGCGTTTTGACTGACGAAGGAAGTGATGCCGTTGATTTTATGACAACAAAAAGTTTCCTTGGAACAGTAGATTTAGTAGTTACATATAGTGGCGGTTGCGAAGAACTAGAAACAATTGAGATTACTTCAACATCGCAATCAAATACCAATAGTAACAATTCTACAACGCGTTCACTTCGAAGTAAGAAGACTTCGAAAATAATTGCGACTCCGAATCCCACTCAAAATCTCATTGATGTGGAATTAACTGACAATGAACAAAATTTTAATGTAAAGGTATTTGATGCAAATGGACGAATAGTGTTACAGGAGACAAATAAAAAATATCACCAATTAGATTTGTCTAATTTGCCATCTGGGCAATACATTGTTTCCGCATATCAGGGTGGATTCCGTACATATTCAACCGTAATAAAAAAATAGAAAGAATTATGAAAAAAATATGTTTGTTTTTAGTATTGGTAAGCATATCCTCTCTTGCGGCGCCACCATCTGACGCAAATTTAGGGACCTTTTCAATTTCAGAAAATAAGAAAGTCTATTTTTCGAAAGGGAATTTAAACTATAGCCCAAGTACAAAAAAATGGAAGTTTGCATCTTACCAATATGATTTTGTTGGCGAAAATAATTTGGATACTTCTGCAAGTACAAATACAGGTTGGATTGATAATTTTTGCTGGAGTACAGCAAAAAATAATTACGGCACAAATGTAGGAAACAGAGCTCAATCTGCAGAAGGCTTTGTTGATTGGGGAAACACTATTGGCGCAGGCTGGCGAACGCTATCAAAAAACGAATGGAATTACCTTTTGAATAGAAATGGAATAATTTCGTATGTCTTGGCAACCATAACAATTAGAGAAAATGACTCAATTAATGGGTTACTTTTATTGCCAGATAATTGGGATAACTCTGAAAATAAAATTATTGCTGGACAAAGATTTAAATGCGAAATTTCAGAATGGTTTGAATTAGAAAAAACTAATGTTGTCTTTTTGCCCATGGCTGGAACTACCGATGCCTGTTCTTGTTACACACCAAATACAGGGGCATATTGGACAACGACAAATGATTCTGAGAATAAAACAATTGTCTCTGTTAATTGGAGTATTGAAGATGGCATAAGTTATTATGATGACAATCCTAGTGCAAGACTTTCTGTCCGCCTCGTTTACGATGTGCCAAGCGAAGATACACCAACTGCCTTGCAAGATGTTGAGAATGTGGATATTTATACCGAGAATGGTCGCATTGTCTGCAATAGTGAATTCCAGATTTTTGACCTGCTTGGTCGCAATGTAACCCGCATAAACGGTCAGTTAAACGGCATTTATATTGTTAAGGTTGGAGATAAAGCGCAGAAGGTGATTGTGCGATAGACTCCCCCTAGCCACCTCAATAGGTTAGAGGTGAGAGTTTATAGGTTATAGAGAACGGCTTTCGAACTAGGTTCGAGTGCCGTTTTTTTTCAATAGTACAATAATTCAACGATTAAATGATTGTAATGGCACTGCAGCCCCGTCTTTATTCCTTTGTCTTTACTCTTTACTCGCTTTCTTGCGACTCATATCTTGCGACTTGCTACTATCGCCAAAAAATCGTATCTTTGCCGTTTGAATGGTACTGAACTACATTTGGATAGGATTTGTGCTGATAGCGGTGCTGGTGGCGCTACTGCAGTTGTGCTTTGCTGGCGACGGCTCGGCACTAAATGCCGTGATGGATTCGCTGTTTTCGTCGGCGCGCACAGGCTTTGAAGTGTCCATTGGGCTTACGGGCGTGCTGGCGCTGTGGCTCGGCATTATGAAGATAGGCGAACGCAGTGGCGCAGTGGGCTTTTTGGCGCGCATCACATCGCCATTTTTCAGCAAAATCTTTCCCGAAGTGCCGCAAGGTCACCCCGCCATGGGAACCATGTTTATGAACCTTTCGGCCAACATGCTGGGGCTCGACAATGCCGCCACGCCACTCGGTCTGAAAGCGATGAAAGAGCTTCAGGAACTGAATCCGAAGAAAGACACCGCCTCGAACGCCGAAATCATGTTTTTGGTACTGAACACATCGGGGCTCACGCTCATTCCCATCACCATAATGACCTACCGCGCGCAGTACGGCGCTGCCAATCCAAGCGATGTATTTCTGCCCATTCTGATGGCGACATTTTTCTCGTCGTTGGTGGGATTTGTAGCAGTGGCTATTTCGCAGAAAATCAACATTTTTCAACGCAACATAGTGCTTACTTTGGGTGGACTCACGGCATTGATTGTGGGCATGATAGCGCTATTTTCGCAGATGGAGCGCGAGACCATGACCACCTGTTCCACCATCATCACCAGCATTACACTGTTGGGCATTATCAGCGCATTCGTCATTGCTGGCATGGTGAAAAAAGTGAACGTCTACGACGCTTTCATCGAAGGAGCGAAAGATGGTTTCAAAGTGGCCGTCGGCATCATACCCTATTTAATTGCGATATTGGTCGGTATTGGCATGTTTCGCGCCTCGGGAGCGATGGATTGGCTGCTGCAGGGCATTGCGTGGCTGTTTGCCGCCATCGGCTGCGACACCGATTTTGTGGGCGCACTCCCCACGGCATTGATGAAGCCCCTGAGCGGCAGTGGCGCGCGTGGCATGATGTTGGACGCTATGGGTTCGTACGGCGCCGATTCGTTCGTCGGGCGACTGTCGTGCATTGTGCAAGGCAGCACCGACACCACATTCTACATTCTCGCGCTCTATTTTGGTTCGGTTGGCATAACCAAAACGCGCAATGCGCTGGTTTGCGGCCTGATTGCCGACGCGGCAGGAATTATAGCGGCAATCTTAATCGGATACCTATTCTTCCACTAATTAAGAATTTTGAATTTAGAATTAAGAATTGGGGCAAAACTTCACCAACTGCAGAAAATTTGGTTTACCGAAAGTCATAGTCAAAAGTCATAGTCAAAAGTCATAGTCAAAAGTCATAGTCAAAAAAGTCTTTATTCTTTAATCCTTACTCCTTACTCAGATGATATCATACAACACCGAAAATGTGAAAATGCCAGCCCTGAAAAAGCGCGAGGTGAATGCTTGGATTCGGGCAGTGGCAGCGAAATATGGTAAAAAAGTGGGCGAAGTGGCGTACATTTTTTGCGACGATGCCAAAATTCTCGAGGTCAATCGCCAATATCTGCAGCACGACTACTACACCGACATCATCACATTCGACTACTGCGAGGGCAACACGCTGCACGGCGACATATTCATCAGCCTCGACACGGTGCGAAGCAATGCGCAGGAGTTTGGCGTGTCGTTCGACAACGAGTTGCACCGCATTCTGATTCACGGCATTCTGCACCTGTGCGGTCAAAACGACAAAGCCCCAGCCGACCACGAAGAGATGACGCGAAAAGAGAATGAAGCACTTGCGTTAATCGGAGATTAACGCAATTTCTAATTTGAAGATTTGAAAATTATCGGCATTCATGCCAACTGCAAAATATTTCGACTATCGCAGCCCCAAACCAGAAACTTAGAAATTAGAAATCAGAAATCACAACTGTGAAATTTTTATCGAAAATAGGCGGAAAACGTGCGCTGGCACTCTATGTGTTGGCGGGCGCATTGGCCATGAGTTGTGCCAATCGCGGTAGCGGTCCACAAGGCGGTCCTAAAGACGAGATGCCGCCCATTCCGCTGTCGTCGAAGCCCGAAAACGGTGCGCGCAATGTGGACAAACAACGCATCGAGATTGTGTTCGACGAAATAGTGGTGCTGGACGACACTTACAACAAAGTGGTGGTATCACCGCCGCAGAAAAAAGCCGCCATCACCAAAGCCTACGGCAAAAAAGTAGCGATAGAACTGAGCGATTCGCTACTGCCCGACTGCACCTACATTGTCGATTTTGCCGACGCCATAGTCGACAACAACGAGAAAAATCCGCTGAAAGATTACTATTTCACCTTCAGCACGGGCGGCGCGCTCGACTCGCTGATGGTGGGCGGAATGGTTGTCGACGCCAAGACTCTCAATCCCGTCTCGGGCATCGTGGTGGGCGTGCATTCCAATCTTGATGATTCGGCATTCACTGCGTTGCCGTTCGACCATATCGCAAAAACTGGCAACGACGGGCATTTCTGGCTAAAAGGCTTACCGTCAGGCACTTATCGCATCTACGCGCTGACCGATATGAACAATAACTATCGCTACAATCAGCCAACCGAAACGCTGGCGTGGAGCGACTCGTTGGTTGTGCCAAACCTAGAATTCACCGAAACACTCGACACCATTTGGCGCGACTCAGTAACCATCGACACCATTGTGGCACACAGTCACCCGAAATACACCAACAACATAGTGCTGCGCAGTTTTGCTATGGATTACAAGCGTCAAAGTTTTGTAAAAGCCATGCGCCCCGAGCAACATCAGTTGGTGCTATATTTCACTGCGCCCGTCGACACGCTGCCAGAGATTGAGCCGCTGAATTTTACACTCGATAACAACTACTTGCTGCAAACCAACCCAACGCGCGACACGCTCACCTATTGGCTGCGCGACACGCTGCTGTGGCAGATGGACACGCTGCAATACACGTTGCGCTATCAGCATACCGATTCGCTGGAACAACTCGCTTGGCAAACCGACACGCTCAACACCGTCTATCGCCACAAAAAAGCGACCGAAAAAAAGAGCAACAAGCGCAAAAGAGACGACGAAAACAAGCAGAAAAAGATTGAATTCTTGAAAGTTGCCACGAATACCTCCACCGCATTCGACCTTTACAAGCCAGTGCGGCTCACTTTCGATGTGCCAACGACCATTAGCGATTCGGCGCAAGTACTTGTAGAACAGCAAGTTGACACGCTTTGGCAACCGATTGATGCGCCACTACAGCGCGCCGACAGTTTGGGCATGGCGTACGAAATTCGTTACGCTTGGCAGCCCGAAAAGAGTTACCGCGTAAGCATCGATTCGGCGGCGTTTGTGAGTCTGACGGGCTTGCACACCAACAAACTTCAGCAGACATTAAAGGTGAAATCGCTCGAGAGTTATGCCACATTCTACCTAATTTTTCCGAATCTCAAAGGGAATGAGATTGTGGAACTGCTCGACAAAAACGAAAAAGTGGTGCGCACGTTGCCAGCCAAAGCCGAGACCGTGTTTGAATATCTCGACCCAGGCGAATACTATCTGCGGCTCTTCGTCGATGCAAATGGCAACGGCGTGTGGGACGCGGGTTCGTATGCCGAGCACCGCCAGCCCGAAGAGGTTTTTTACTACGAATACAAACTGGCCATGCGCGCCTTTTGGGATGTGGAGGAGCATTGGGACTATCGCACCCTGCCCATCACCAAGCAGAAACCAAAGGAGTTGATTGAGGCCGCACAAAAGAAGAAAAAATGAAATTGAAGACGAAAATCTGGATTGCGGTGGGCGTGATTGCTGCATTGCTAATTGCGCAAATGTGGTGGCGCCCGTCGGAGAGCAGGCTGCAAGATGGCGACATCGTTTTTCGCGGCACCAATCCTGCGCTGCTCGGTCTCACGCTCTCGCCATGGACGCATTGCGGCGTGCTGCACAAAGAAAATGGTCAGTGGATGGTCTACGAAGCCATTGGAACGCAACATAAGAAAATTTCGCTCAAAAAATGGAGAAGACACGAAGCACCCTACATTTTTCGAGTAATGCGCCCGAAAAAAGCACTCACCAACGCGCAAAAGAACAAAATCATAAATCGCGTTTCGAATTTGGCTGGCCGGAAATACGATCACTGTTACAGTTGGACCGATCAGGATCAATACTGTTCCGAATTGGTTTGGAAAGGCTACAAAGCCGCAGGCATCGAGCTATCTGAGCCACGAAAAGTAGATACATTTTTCGTTCACAAGATATTGCCGGACGCCATTCTAGAGAAAATCGTGAAAGGCTGCATTCTTAAAGGCAATCAGCCCATGGTTCCGCCCTGCGACCTAGTAAACTCAAACAAACTAAAACGCGTTTGGTAGCGCAAGCCGCAGAAGTCACACCAATCTGAAATTTGAAATCTGAAATCTGAAATCTGAAATCTGAAATCTGGAACCTGAAACCAATTAAATAATTGGAAATTAAAT
>CAZGVF010000018.1:15606-17753 GCA_964528925.1 uncultured Paludibacteraceae bacterium
AATCTGAAATCTGAAATCTGGAACCTGAAACCAATTAAATAATTGGAAATTAAATAATTAGGTAATTAAAATTATGAAAATCCTTGTAGTCGACGACGAGCGTAGCATTCGCAACACGCTGAAAGATATTCTGGAATTTGAAAAATACGAAGTCGATTTGGCCGAAGACGGCTTGATTGCGCTCGAAAAAGTGAAAACGACCACCTACGACGCCATCTTCATCGACATCAAAATGCCACAAATGGACGGCATCGAGGTGCTTGAAAAGATGCGCAACGACGGCATCGAAACGCCCATTGTGATGATTTCGGGACACGGAACCATCGAAACGGCCGTGGAGTGCATCAAAAAAGGCGCGTACGAATTCATCGAGAAGCCAATAGACCTGAACCGCCTGCTAGTGGTCACGCGCAACGCGTTGGACAAGACCAATCTGGTGGCGCAGACCAAGATGCTGAAGAAAAAAGTGGATCGCAAATATGCCATGATTGGCGAATCGGAGCCGATGCAGCAACTGCGCGCGCTCATTGCCAAAGTGGCGCCAACCGACGCTCGCGTGCTGATAACGGGCGACAACGGCACTGGCAAAGAGGTTGTGGCACGACAGATTTTCGAACTCAGCAACCGCAACACTGCACCGTTCGTCGAGGTGAACTGCGCCGCCATTCCATCGGAGCTGATTGAAAGTGAACTATTTGGACACGAAAAAGGTGCGTTCACATCGGCCATAAAAACGCGCGCTGGAAAATTTGAGCAAGCCAACAACGGCACCATCTTCCTCGACGAGATTGGCGACATGAGCCTCTCGGCACAAGCCAAAGTGCTGCGCTGCCTGCAAGAAAATGTGATCTCGCCCGTGGGTAGCGACAAGATGATAAAAATAAACGTCCGCGTGATAGCCGCCACCAACAAAAATCTGCGCAAAGAGATTGAAGAAGGGCGTTTCCGCGAAGACCTTTTCCACCGCCTGAACGTCATTCCAATTCATGTGGCATCGCTGCACGAGCGCGCCGACGACATTCCGCTGCTGGTCAACCATTTTGCAGAACAGATTTGCGAAGAACAGGGCATCGCCATCAAAACATTCGAGCCGAAAGCCGTGGAACTGCTCAAGGCGCAACCATGGCACGGCAATGTGCGCGAACTGCGCAACGTGGTCGAACGCCTCATCATCCTCTCGGGCAAAGAGGTTACCGCCAACGATGTGAAGATGTTTGCGTAAGCGAGTAAAGAATAAGGACAAAGGAAAGCAAAGACAGGGGGCTGCGACACATTCAATGATTCGATGATTCAATAATTCGATGATTGATATTGCGGTGGATCTGTCCAATAAACAAGAGCAAAAATAGAAATTATGCACCTGATAATCAACAACTTACAAGAGATAAACGCCGTGGCGCAGCAGTTTGTCGCGGCCATGCAGGGGCGCACGCTTTTTGCGTTCTATGGCGAGATGGGCGCGGGCAAAACCACCTTCATCAAAGCCATTTGCGAAGTGCTGGGCGTGCAAGATGTGGTGAATTCGCCCACCTTTTCGATAGTGAACGACTACGCCACCGCCACAGGCGAGCATATCTACCATTTCGATTTCTACCGCCTGAAAACGCCGCAAGAGGCGCTCGATTTTGGCGTGGAGGAGTATTTTGCCAGCGGTTCGCTCTGTCTGATGGAGTGGCCCGAGCAGATTGGCACGCTCCTGCCCGACGATGTTGTGCGCGTCGAGATCAAAGTAGAGGAAGATGGTAGCCGTGTCGTAGAAATTTGCTAACTTTGCAGGCTGAAAAATAGAGATCAGTGGGGCGGTCTGTCGCGTACAATGTCAGAGTTGTGCGAGGAAAGTCCGGGCAACGCAGGGCAGCCATGCTTCCTAACGGGAAGTGGGCCGGGAGGTTCAATCAGCGTTACAGAAAGAAAACCGCCTTCGGGCAAGGGTGAAACAGGCGAGGCAAGAGCTCACCGCTTGTGTGGCGACACGCAAGGCTACGGCGCATCATGGGTTGAAAGACCAAGTAAACCGACGTTACGAGAGCGGCCCGCTCCAGTCGGAGGGTAGGTCGATAGAGGCAAGTGGCGACATTTGTTCGAGATAGATGACAGACTTTGTGCCACGCGCACAAAACAGAACCCGGCTTATAGTCCCACTGGTC
>CAZGVF010000019.1:0-3542 GCA_964528925.1 uncultured Paludibacteraceae bacterium
AAAAAAAATGCCGCCTCGCAAAAAGCGAAACAGCATTCAAACGGAATTATTGAACGATTTTCTTAAACAAATTCTTCATATTCACGGCATCGCCAATCAGTTTGTGCAGCGATTCGATAGGCACGCGTTCCTGCTGCATGGTGTCGCGATAGCGCACAGTTACGCAGTTGTCGTTCAGTGTGTCATGATCAACCGTGATGCAGAATGGTGTTCCAATGGCATCTTGGCGACGATAGCGTTTTCCGATGGAGTCTTTCTCGTCGTAAGCGCATTTGAAATCGAACTTGAGCTCATTCATTATCTCGCGCGCCTTTTCGGGCAGACCATCTTTCTTGACCAGCGGCATGATGCAGGCTTTTACAGGTGCCAAAACCTCTGGCAAGCGCAGCACAACGCGCGTTTCGCCACCTTCGAGCGTCTCTTCGCAGTAGGCGGCCGACATTATCGAAAGGAACATGCGATCGACGCCGATCGAAGTCTCGATGACATACGGCGTGTACGATGTGTTGGTCTCTGGGTCGAAATACTCGATTTTTTTGCCCGAAAATTTGGCATGCTGACTCAAGTCGAAGTTGGTGCGGCTGTGAATGCCCTCCACCTCTTTGAAACCGAATGGCATCTCGAATTCAATGTCGGTAGCAGCGTTGGCATAGTGAGCCAATTTTTCGTGATCGTGGAAGCGATATTTCTGATCGCCCAAGCCGAGTGCTTTGTGCCATTTCAGGCGGAATGCTTTCCAATGTTCAAACCACTCCATTTCGGTACCTGGTTTCACAAAGAACTGCATCTCCATCTGCTCAAATTCGCGCATACGGAAGATGAATTGGCGCGCAACTATCTCATTTCTAAAGGCTTTACCAATCTGCGCAATGCCAAACGGAATTTTCATGCGACCCGTTTTCTGCACATTCAGGTAGTTGACAAAAATGCCCTGCGCCGTTTCGGGACGAAGGTAGATTTTCATTGCGCCATCGGCCGTGGAGCCCATTTCGGTGGTGAACATCAGGTTGAATTGGCGCACATCGGTCCAGTTTTTGGTGCCGCTGATTGGACAAACTATCTCTTCGTCTTCGATAATCTGCTTCAATTCGGCCAGATCCATGGCATTCATGGCTTTGGCGTAGCGCTCGTGCAGGGCATCGCGTTTGCGCTGATGCTCAATCACATTCACGCTGGTGGCGCGGTATTTTGCCTCGTCGAACGATTCGCCGAAACGTTTGCGCGCTTTTGCCACCTCTTTTTCGATTTTTTCGTCGTATTTTGCTATCTGATCTTCAATCAAAACATCGGCACGGTAGCGTTTTTTGCTGTCGCGATTGTCGATGAGCGGATCGTTGAACGCATCGACATGACCCGAGGCTTTCCAAGTGGTTGGGTGCATAAAAATGGCAGCATCGATGCCCACAATGTTCTCGTGGAGCAGAATCATGCTATCCCACCAATAGCGTTTAATGTTGTTTTTCAGTTCTACACCATTTTGCCCGTAGTCGTAAACAGCGGCCAGACCATCGTAAATTTCGCTCGATGGGAAGACAAAGCCGTACTCTTTGCAGTGGGCAACAAGTTTTTTGAAAACCTCTTCTTGTGAAGCCATATCTTTGTTTAGTTTGAAAATTTGAGAGAAAAATTTTTGCGAAAATTCGGCTCGAAAAATCGAGTGTAGTTTTCAACCTGCAAAGGTACGATTTTTTTCTTGAAAATTACAAGGAAATCGAAAAATAGCGCAAAAAGTGCGTTTATAGGGATTTTTTTCGCACAAATTCGGCGATTTCTTTTTCGACACACTCTGGCACAAGCGAATGAATGCTCTGCCCTGCTGCAAGGCGTTGGCGCACTTCGGTGGCCGAAATATCGTAGAGCGGCGCATCGACGGCACGGATTTGCGGGAAACGCTCACTATCGAGCGCAAAACCTGTGCGCGGATAGCACCACACTTCGAAATCGCGGAGAATGGTCTGATAGTCGCGCCAGCGGTCGAACGAGGCAGCATTGTCAGCACCGATGAGCAGCACAAAACTGTGTTCGGGGTACTGCGCCTGCAACGCTCGCAAAGTATTTATGGTGTAGTTCGGTTTTGGCAGCGAAAATTCCACATCGCACACACGCAAATGCGGCTTTTCTTGCAATGCCAACTGCGCAAGATGCAGACGAAAACGGTCGTCCCACAACTGCGAGGCGGCTTTCAGCGGATTTTGCGGCGAGACAACCAGCCAAACCTCGTCGAGACCGCACTGCACAAAATGTTCTGCCAGTGCCACATGTCCACAATGAATGGGATTGAATGAGCCGAAAAATAGACCGATTTTCATCGATTTTGAAAGGAAAAACTACTTCAATTTTGCCAACGCCTTTTTCACCCGAGCAAAGGCTTCGGTGAGGTTTTGATCGCTGGTAGCATACGAAAAACGCAAGAAATCGGGCGCGCCAAACGCAGAACCGCTCACGCAAGCCACATGCGCCTCGTCGAGCAGATACATGGCCAAATCCGATGCAGTTTCAATGTGGCGACCATCGGCAGCCGTTTTTCCGAAAAACGATTTGCATTCGGGGAACACATAGAACGCTCCCATCGGCTTACGCAGGTTCAGTCCGGGAATTTCGGCAATGAGCGACACCACCAAATCGCGGCGACGACGGAAAGCATCGCGCATATCTTTCACGCACTGCTGCGGACCACGATAGGCGGCTTCGGCGGCTTTTTGCGCTATGCTGCTTGCGCCCGATGTGTACTGACCTTGCAGCGTACTGCAAGCTTTTGCCAACCACTGAGGAGCAGCCACCCAACCAAGTCGCCAGCCCGTCATGGCATAGGCTTTCGACACGCCATTGACTATCGCCACACGATCGCGCAACTCATCGAACTGCGCTATCGACTCGTGATGACCGAGGTAGTTGATATGTTCATAAATTTCATCAGAGATGATGAGAATGTTTGGGCAATTTGCCAAAACGGCAGCCAATGCTGACAATTCGTCACGTGTGTAGACGCTGCCCGTCGGGTTCGATGGCGAGCAGAGAATGAGTGCTTTGGTGCGCGGTGTGATGGCGGCTTCGAGTTGCTCTGGTGTCAGTTTAAAATCGTTTTCCTGCTCGGTATGCACCACAATAGGCGTTCCTTCGGCCATTTTCACCATCTCCACATAGCTCACCCAATAAGGCGCAGGAACTATCACCTCGTCGTCGGCACCGATTACCGACATCAGCACATTGCACACGGCCTGTTTTGCGCCGTTGGAGCAGACAATTTGCGAAGGCTCGAAGGTGAGACCGTTTTCGCGTTTCAACTTATCGCAAATGGCTTCGCGCAACGAGAGATAGCCAGGCACAGGCGAATAGAACGAGAAATTGTCGTCGATGGCTTTTTGCGCGGCTTTTTTGATGTGATCGGGCGTGAAAAAATCGGGTTCACCGACGCTCAAATTGATGACATCGATGCCTTTGGCGCGCATTTCGCGGCTTTTTTGCGACATGGCCAGCGTTTCAGATTCAGCCATGTTTTTCAATCGTAACGAGAGTTCCATGAGTAGAGTTGATAAGTTGAT
>CAZGVF010000019.1:3642-4699 GCA_964528925.1 uncultured Paludibacteraceae bacterium
AGTTGATAAGTTTAATGTGTTAGTCGGAGCCTGTGGGGCAATTTTATAGTTTCTGGTTTGAAAAGTTTCTAGGTTTCTCGCGCTTCGCGCTGTTTCTATTGTTTATTTGAAGATTTGAAAATTTGAAGATTGTGCATTGTCTTTCTGTCGTGCGTAATTTGAAATCTGAAATCTGAAATTTGAAATCAATTAAATTCCGCACTGCCACCAGAATTACCGATTATTGTTCATTATTCATTTTTCATTGTTCATTTTCAACAATCGTGCCATTCACCACATTGAACAATCGTTGTTCGCCGCCGAATTGTGCCAAAATCTCGTCGAGGTGACCGCTATTGGTGTCGGTGATGAAAATCTGCCCGAAATCGTCGCTTGCCACCAACTGAATGATGCGCTGCATGCGGTCGGAGTCGAGTTTGTCGAAAATATCATCGAACAAAAGTATCGGCGTGAGGCCGCAAATGCGCTTCAGAAGCACCAACTGCGCCAGTTTCAGAGCCACCACAAAAGTCTTGACTTGCCCTTGCGACCCAGTGCGTTTCATCGGGAAATCGGCAAGTGTCAGCACCAAATCGTCCTTGTGCGAGCCGCGCGTGGTGTAGCCCAAAATGCGGTCGCGACTGCGTACTTCGCGCAATAGTTGGCGCAAATCGCCTCGCTGCGAATGCGACTCGTAGGTCAAGCCAACCTGTTCGCCATCGTGGGCAATTTTTCCGTAGAATTCCTGAAAAATCGGCACAAAATCGGCAATAAATTGCGTCCTTTTTGCGAAAATATATTCAGCCTCGGCGGCCATCTGCTCCTCGTAAATGTCGAGCATGGCAGCATCGGGTTCAGCCTCGGCTTTGAGCAGCGCATTGCGGTTTTGCAACGCGGAATTGTAGCGAATGAGTGCCTCGAGATAGGACTTATCGTACTGCGAAATGGTCGAGTCCATGAACCGCCGACGACACTCGCTGCCCTCGTTCACAAGATCGGCATCGGTAGGCGAAACCAGCACCACTGGCACAAATCCGATGTGATCCGAAAGGCGTTCGTAGTCCTTCTGATTGCGCTT
>CAZGVF010000019.1:4799-16073 GCA_964528925.1 uncultured Paludibacteraceae bacterium
TTCAATCGCGCTACCATATCGTCGCCAAGTTTCGATTTTCGATCGATATGATTCAGCACTTCGCACACAAATGGGTTGCTTTCGAAGCGACCGCGCACCGACTCGAAGTCGGCAGTTTTTTGTGCCTCGTCGCCATCGATTCCAAAGCCCGTTTGAGCGTTCAGATTGAACTCTTTTTGCGCATCGTTGTAGAGCATTTTGTCGAGCGAAACCACAGCATTTTTCCATGCCTCGACCAACGAAATCAGATCATCGACCTCGACTTTTTCGATTGGTTTGTTCCAATATTTCAGCAACTTATCGTAAGCCCAAGTCCACTCGTAATCGTAATAATTAGCGTGCAGTTGTTCGAAACGGTGCTGAATGTCGTCGAGCGTAAGTCGATCGGCAGCGATGTCGTCCATCAGACGTTTCACCTCGTCCTGCGGCACTATCAAGCCCGAAAGGTCGCTCCAATCGCACAATCCCGAAGGCGCAGTTGGACGCAGACGCTCGCGCACTTGTTCCATGGTGCGGTAGTTGCCATCACCAAGGCGGCTGATGAGCGAGTTTCCGAGGAATTTCACGATGGCTATGCGATAGAGTTCGATGCCTTTGCGCAACGACGAATTGCGAATTTTGCAATTGTTGTACGAATAGACTTGCGTGTTTTCGCCCGAAATGCGCTGCAACTCTTTCAGCACCTCCACGCCGCGCATCATCTTTTGAATGGTGTACGGACTGAGCAGGTTGAAATTGATTTGATCGATTTTGTGGCTGTCCTTGCGCGTGTCGCGTTTGGGCCATTTTTGTGCATCGCGCACGGTGCCGACGCTGCGCAAATTCACGGCAGGCACAAGGTAACTCTCCGTGGCATTTTCTATCAGATAGGAGAATGGCAGATCGCTGGTGTCGCAGTGGTTGGTGTGGCGCCCCATCACCAAAGTGAATGCGCCAATACGTGCTGGCCACAGCAAATACGAGTCGCTAGTGGTTTTGCTGCCGCGCTCAGCCACGCCCTGATGAATTGGGCCAAGTTTGTACATGTGATTGCTCTGGTTCGAGCCAGAACCAGCATTCAGAAACGAGAACATGCCCGCAATGAGCAGCGTCGATTTGTGGTGCGAAACGGTGTAAGGACCAGCAAAAATGGCGGTCGCCTCGCCGTGCATGCCTTGGCAATTGGCAAAAAAGAGCGAATCGAGCGCAGAATAGTGCTTGTCCATGATACAGCCTTGTCCCACGAAACAGCACGAAACCAGCGTGCTATCGGCTATCGACACGCCCGACGAGAGAATGAAATCTTTGCACTTCACGCCCGAACCGATTTTGATGGGCGCTTCGGCATTGCTATTGAGCGAACCATTTTTCAGTTTCGATGCGCCGCCAATTTGGGCATAATCGCCAATGCGCACATTTTTCAGCATGCCGCAGTTGATTATTCGCACATTGCAACCAATTTCGCCAATGGCCGATTTTTGGCGTTCGGCATAAGCATCGATGCGTTTTTGCAGATTGTCGATCACCGCGTGATTGTAGCGATAAAGCGCGAGAATATAGGCCAAATGCGCCGAAAGTCCATCGAAAATGGGAATTTCGCGACCGCCGCCCTCGTTCATCACAGGCACACGCACACCGTTGCCAAAGGTGCTTGGCTCGTCAACTACAATCACATTGGTGTTTTCGATGTAGGTGTCGTGACCGATGTGGTAATTGGCTATGTAGTTGTGAATTTCGCGAATGCAGACATCGTCATCGACCGTAACATTGTGCAGCCGCGCTTTGCTGATGCCCGAATGCGTTGGGAGTCCGCCCGCCAAAAGAAAAGTTTTCTCGAATCGTCCGAGACGGATATTCCCCGAGAATTCCACTTCGGAAATATGTTCGGTCGAAAAGCCATCGACCACTTCGATGTTGCTCCAATCGTCGGCAGTGCAGCGGTTTGCCTGCAACTGCGCAATCTCTTGAGCGGTAAGTTTTCTGTACATTTAAGTTGAAAGGTTTATCAGTTGATAATTTTTCAGTAGCAAGTCGCAAGTCGCAAGTCACAAGAAATTTTTCTGCAAATTGTCGATGCTAACGTAACTAGAAATCAGAAATTTAGAAATTAGAAATTTTCTTATTTCACCTTTTCCGTCAGTTCGTTTGCGCCGACTTTTGCCTGCTCGCCCGTGATCATATTTTTCAGCATCACTTTGCCCTCGGCCATCTCGTCGTCGCCCACAATTGCCACAAACGGAATCTGTTTGGCGTTGGCGTAGGTCATCTGCTTTTTCATTTTGGCAGGTTCGGGATAGATTTCAGCCGCGACACCATTTTTGCGAAGATTGCGCAGCAGCGGCAGGCAGTAATCGATGCCTTTCTGGTCGAATGCTGCGAACATCACTCTGGTGCTCTGCTCCACTTCGTTCGGGAATAGATCGAGCATGGTCAGCACATCGTAGATGCGGTCGGCACCAAACGAGAAGCCTACGCCCGACACGCCCGGCAGACCGAAAATGCCCGTCAGATTGTCGTAGCGACCGCCGCCAGCAATGCTGCCCATCGCCACATTGTTGGCTTTCACCTCGAGTATTGCGCCCGTGTAGTAGTTCAGTCCGCGCGCCAAAGTCAGATCAATCTCTACCCGATTTTTCAACTCGGCTTTTGCCACATAACCAAGCACCTCTTCGAGTTCGGCGATGCCTTTCAATCCCGTTTCTGATGCGGAAAGAATCTCTTTCAGTCGCGCAAGTTTGGCGGCATTATCGCCTTCGAGCAAAAGGATTGGCTGCAGTTTTTCGACTGCTTCGTCACTGATGCCCTTTTGCTGCAGTTCTGCATTCACATTTTCGAGACCGATTTTGTCCATTTTGTCGATGGCCACGGTGATATCGACGATTTTGTCGGCAGCACCAATCAGTTCGGCAATACCAGCCAGAATTTTGCGATTGTTCAGTTTTATGGTCACCGGAATGCGGAACGCCACGAAAGCCTCGTCAATCATCTCGACGAGTTCCGCCTCGCACAGCAGCGAGTTACTGCCCACCACATCGGCATCGCATTGGTAAAATTCGCGATAGCGCCCTTTCTGCGGACGATCGGCGCGCCACACAGGCTGAATTTGAAAACGTTTGAACGGGAATTGCAGTTCGTCGCGATGCATCACCACATAGCGCGCAAACGGCACTGTGAGGTCGTAACGCAGACCTTTTTCGCAGATTTTATTTGCTATATGCAAGGCATTGCGCTCGAGCAGTTCGTCATCGGAAAGTTTGGCTGCAAAATCGCCCGAATTCAGCACTTTGAACAGCAATTTATCGCCCTCTTCGCCGTATTTTCCCATCAATGTTGAGAGATTTTCGAGCGCTGGTGTCTCAATTTGTGCAAATCCGTAGCGATGAAAAACGCTGCGAATGGTCGAGAAAATGTAGTTGCGTTTCGCCATCTCGGCAGGCGAAAAATCGCGAGTTCCTTTGGGAATGCTTACATTCATTTTGTGGTAAAATTTATACTTTTCGTCCTACACCATATTAAAATGCAAAGGTACGAATTTAGTGCGAAAGTGAGGGAGTTTATAAAGTTTATAAAGTTTGAAAGTTTGTAAAGTTTCGGGGCGATTGGCAACCAAAGTCATGGTCATCGTCAACAGTCAAGGTCAATTTATCACCACTTCTGTGGCGCCGAAACCATATTTTTGGAACGAAGCGTCGTAGAATCGGCACGAGCGGTATTTGTGTTTCAGTTCGCGCTCGATGGTGGCACGCAGCACGCCCTCGCCTTTTCCGTGAATGAAAATTATTCGCTGTCCGCGCTGGTTCTGGTGTTGGCGCATCACTTCGTGAAATTTATCCATCTGATAGTTCAACATGGCGGCAGCGTCCATGCCAGCGGTGTTGTCCATCAATTTTTCGATGTGCAGGTCGACCTCGATCGGCTCGTTCGCGTTGTGACGTGGTTTGCGGTGCACGGGTTGGCGCGTTGGTTTGACAGTTGGCGTCGTCATGGCATCGCGAATCACCTTCGGATCAATTTTCACATCGTGCGAAAACTTATCGTCCTCCACAATGGCCAGCACAATGGCTTTTTCGTCGAGAAAATCGTTGTCGGTAAAACAGTGCTGTTTGTAAAATTTCGTCGGATTTTGTTCGATTACGGTGTCGATCACAGGCTTTGGTGCGAAAGGTTTACGCTTGCTAGCCAACGCTTGCAGACGAATTTCGGCCCAATCGTTAAGTTCGGTGCGCTCGATGGTTTTCAGCAAGAAAAGAGTTTGCGGCTCTACCGTGTCGCTTGCCAAAATTGTGGATTCATCGCCATTTCGCAGAATGTTGAATGCGATATAGTAGTTGCTGCAGTTCACCAAATAGGCGTGAATTGGGCAGTTTTCTGGGTCGCGCGGATCGGCAAGCGTGAAGGCGAGATAGAGACTCAAGCGTTCGCCTTCGGGCGTCTCGTCGTTCTCGTCGAAAGTATATTCTACCGCTTTTGGTTCAGGTTCTGGCTCTTTTTTCGCAGTTTCTTGCGTCGGTTTTGGCGACGATTTTTCGTCTTCAGTCGGAAAATTGTAGTCGTTCGTGGCTGGAACCACCACCAAATCGCGCACATGAGTTGGCACTTCGAAGTCGTCGCTATCGCGCACTAGCACAATGTCTTTTGCCTGAAAACCAACCACTACGCCCTCGCCAACGCTGTTCAGGAAGCGCACTTTATCGCCAATTTTTATCTCCATTTCCCTTCGTTTTTTTTTGGTGCAAAATTACAAAAAAAAGTGTCCGAAAAATTTGTTCAGACAAAAAAAAGGTTGTACCTTTGCAGCGCAATTCGGAATTGCCTCATTGTGTAATGGTAGCACAGCAGATTCTGGTTCTGTATGTCAGGGTTCGAGTCCTTGTGAGGCAACACAAAACTCAAGCATCGTTCGGTGTTTGAGTTTTTTTGTGTTGGATTTTTCGCAGCAATTTGTTACATTAGCATTTTTTAACTACAAAATTTTGCCATAAAATTTGCAAGATAATAGACTTTTGTCTACCTTTGCCGCATCAAAACAATAATCCGCTAGCAATGAAAACCAACGAGTTGAAACGAATACTGACGGAAAATGGTTGTCGATTGGTGGTTGAAAAGACAAATCACGAATGGTGGCACAGTCCAATAACAGGATCAAATTTTCCGATTCCACGACACGGATCGAAGGAGATTCCAACGGGAACATTGCGGCAGATATTAAAACAATCGGGCATCAACCTTTAATTTTTTTAAGAGCAAAATGATAGCGAAAGTAATTATCGAAAGGGCAAACGATGGTGGTTACAGTTGCTTTGTGAGCGACGAAACACCACTGAAAAACGGCATTTTGGGTTATGGGAAAACAGTTCAAGAAGCCAAAGACGACCTGCAAACATCGTATCGCGAGGCGGTGGAAATGTTCGGCGAAAATCCTGATGTAGAATTTACGTATGTCTACGACACAGCGAGTTTTCTTCAGGCATTCAGCAAAAAAATGAGCCTCGCAGGGCTGCAAACCATCACGGGCATCAACCGCAAACAGTTGAGTCATTATGTGAATGGCAATAGCCGCCCATCGAAAGCCACAACCGAAAAGATAGTGAGCGGACTGCGACGTTTTCAGCACGAATTGCAAGAGATTTCACTGCAGTAACAGAATTGCACATATTACAAGAAAAACAAAAAAGGCTTGTCTCACGACAAACCTTTTTTGGTGATCTGCCTGGGGCTCGAACCCAGGACCCCCACATTAAAAGTGTGATGCTCTACCAACTGAGCTAGCAAATCGGGATATTTTTAAACGTTATGAAAAAGCCTTTGGTGATCTGCCTGGGGCTCGAACCCAGGACCCCCACATTAAAAGTGTGATGCTCTACCAACTGAGCTAGCAAATCAAAAACCAACCTCGGAGGCACTCCTCCGAAAAGCGGTGCAAAAGTAGTGTATTTTTTTCATTGCACCAAATTTTTCGACAAAAAATTACAAACAATCGCGCAAATGACGATTTTTAGGCGGTTTTACACCAAATCTGCAATCTAAAAACAAAGAAATTTTGGTGAGTTTCAGGGTTCAAGTTTCAGGTTAAAGGTTAGTGGTAGACACAAAATTCTGCATTTTATTGCAATATCACCACGCCTTCACTCCTAACTCCTCACTCCTAATTCCTAATTTTTATCGGTTTTTCACACAAAAAATGGCTGCACCGAAATCGGGAGCAGCATCATGCCCAAAAAGTTCGTTGTTGCGGTACGAAAGCGTCATCATTTTGCCGCTATTACCCATGATGCTTTGCGTCGAAGTCCACCAATAACCCATCTTGCCAAAATCGTGAAATTCGGCATCATGCATCACACTATCGCGGTAATTTTCGCGGCAACCGCTGGGCAGCATACCAAGTCCGCTCTCGTTGGTAGCATAGACATCGTCCGAGAAATATTCCCAGCGCTTGGTGGCTTTCAGTGCAATGGCAACCTCGCCCCAACCGCCATCGCCGAATTGCTCGACAAGGCTACTCCACTCGGCTTCGGTAGCGACATGCCAACCCTTTGGCGCAATGTTTTTCGACGAGGCAGCGAACCAATTGTAGAGTCGTCCGTAGATTTCGACGGAATCGGGATTATTGTTGTAGCAGCAATAGACCGCCTCGCTGCCAGCATTGCTCCAAGTGCGGTCGTGCGCAATGGGCGAACCATCGTTGAAAGATGTGGTATAGAGCGGTCCCATCCAAGTGTAAGCACCAATTTGCAGCGTACTGTAGACATTGCCATCGCCATCGATTGGAATGGAATAATCCTCCTCTTTTTCGCACGAGGCGAGCAGCAAAGCCATTGGCAACAAAAAAAGTAGCGTTTTCTTCATAGTTTGGGTACGATTTTCAATGGAAATCAATTCGACAAAGGTAGTAATTTTCCGCCGAAAAACAATTTTTGCTAAAAATTTGCCATTATCGCGTCAAATGCGTACTTTTGCAATTTGAAATCTGCGGTTCGACACACTCACCGCCCCAATTTGAAATTTTTTAATTTGAAATTTGAAATCTTACTATGGCTGACGACAAAAAAGTGATCTTTTCGATGGTGAATGTGAGCAAAACCATTCCACCACAACGAAAAATTCTGAAAAACATCTACCTTTCGTTCTTTTATGGTGCAAAAATTGGCATCATCGGTTTGAATGGAGCTGGCAAATCGACATTGATGAAGATTATCGCTGGCCTCGACAAAGCGTACGAGGGCGAGGTGGTTTTTGCACCTGGCTACAGCGTAGGTTATCTGGAACAAGACCCGAAATTCGACGAGGATAAAACCGTGAAAGAGGTTGTGCAAGAGGGCGTTTCGGAAGTGATGGTGCTGCTCCGCGAGTTTGAAGAGATAAACGCTGCTTTTGCCGAACCTGATGCCGATTTCGATAAACTGTTGGCGCGCCAAGCCGAGGTTCAGGACAAACTTGACCAGCACGACGCGTGGAACATCGACACAAAACTGGAGCGTGCCATGGATGCGCTGCGCTGTCCCGACGAAAATGCGGTGATGCGCAACCTTTCTGGAGGCGAACGCCGCCGCGTGGCTCTGTGCCGATTGCTGCTGCGCGAGCCCGATGTGCTACTGCTCGACGAACCAACCAACCACCTCGACGCCGAGAGCATCGACTGGCTGGAGCAACATCTGCAGCAATACAAAGGCACGGTGATTTGCGTCACACACGACCGCTATTTTCTCGATCATGTGGCAGGCTGGATTCTCGAACTCGACCGTGGCGAGGGCATTCCGTGGAAAGGCAACTACAGCGGTTGGCTCGAGCAGAAGACCAAACGCATGGAACAGGAAGAGAAGCAAGCCAGCAAGCGCCGCAAGACATTGGAGCGCGAGTTGGAATGGGTACGCATGGCACCATCGGCTCGTCACGCCAAGGGCAAAGCGCGTTTGAACGCCTACGATGCCCTGCTGAACGAAGATCAGAAAGAGCGTGAAGAGAAATTGGAGATTTTCATTCCGAATGGTCCGCGCCTCGGCAACAAAGTGATAAACGCAGTAGATGTGAGCAAAGCCTTTGGCGATCGCCTGCTATTCGAGCATCTGAATTTTGTATTGCCGCCAAATGGCATTGTGGGCGTGATCGGACCAAATGGTGCAGGTAAAACCACACTTTTCCGCATGATAATGGGTAGCGAAAAGGCCGACAGCGGCACTTTCGAGGTTGGCGAGACGGTGAAAATTGGTTATGTCGACCAAATGCACACCGCCATCGATCCCGAAAAGACCATCTACCAAGTGGTGAGCGGCGGCACGGAATTTATACGCGTTGGCGGTCGCGATGTGAACGCACGCGCCTACCTGAGCCGATTCAATTTCACGGGTGCTGATCAGGAAAAGCTCTGCGGCGTGCTGTCGGGCGGTGAGCGCAATCGTCTGCATTTGGCTCTGACGCTGAAATCGGAAGCCAATGTGCTGCTGCTCGACGAACCAACGAACGACATCGATGTGAACACGCTGCGTGCGCTGGAAGAAGGTCTGAACAATTTCGCAGGTTGCGCCGTAGTAATTAGCCACGACCGCTGGTTTCTCGACCGCATCTGCACGCACATTCTCGCATTCGAAGGCGATTCGCAAGTCTTCTTTTTCGAAGGCTCGTACAGCGAATACGAAGAGAACAAACGCATGCGCCTCGGCAACGAAGAACCCAAACGAATTCGCTACAAAAAACTCATAGAAAATTAGGAATATCAATTATCCAATTATCTAATTTCCAATTACTTAATTAAAATTCGGCAGCAATTCGACAGGCTCACCGCACCGCAATCTTCAAATCTTCAAATTTTCAAATGAAAAATAGATTTTTACCTCACGAACTCTGACTCATGCGTTAAACTTATCAACTTGTAAACTTATCAACTCATAAACTAAATAATGAACACCGCATTGAATGATGTCGTTATTCGCTTTTGTGGCGATTCGGGCGACGGAATGCAACTTACGGGAACGCTTTTCTCGAATCTTTCGGCCATTCTTGGCAACGAGATTGCGACTTTTCCCGACTATCCTGCCGAAATTCGCGCTCCGCAAGGCACTGTGGGTGGCGTTTCGGGTTTTCAGGTGCATGTTGGCACAGGCGTGCATACGCCAGGCGACCAAGCCGATGTGCTTGTGGCGATGAATCCAGCCGCGCTGAAAGTGAACGCTCGTGTGCTGAAACCACTCGGCGTGCTGCTGTTCGACACCGATGCCTTCACCGCAAAAGATTTAGAGAAGGCAGGTTTCGCCACCGACAATCCTTTCACAGAACTGAAATTGTCGGAATCGGTGCAACTGGTGCCAGTGGCGCTCGAGCAACTCACGCGCGAAAGTCTGAAAGATTTCGGCATGGACAACAAATCGGTGCTGCGCTGCAAAAATATGTTTGCGCTCGGCCTCATCTGCTGGCTTTTCAATCGTCCGCTGGAACAAGCCGTCCATTTTCTTGAAAAGAAATTTGCAAAAAAAACTGATCTGCTGCGCGCCAACATCAAAGCCGTTACCGATGGTTTCAACTACGGGCACAATCTACACCTTAATATATCCACTTTCACCATCGGCAAATCGGACCAACTGCCGCACGGCACTTACACCATCATCAGCGGAAACAAAGCCACTGCGCTTGGTCTGATAGCCGCGGCACAACGCTCGGGGCGCGAGCTTTTCCTTGGAAGTTACCCTATAACGCCCGCCACCGACATTCTGCACGAATTGGCTGCTCGCAAGGACATGGGCGTGAAAGCCATTCAGTGCGAAGACGAGATTTCGGGCATCTGCACAGCTCTGGGCGCGGCTTTCGCTGGCGATTTGGCAGTTACAAGCACTTCTGGACCTGGACTTGCGCTGAAATCGGAAGCCATCGGACTTGGTGTGATGAGCGAACTGCCCGTAGTGGTGATTGATGTTCAGCGCGGCGGACCATCGACTGGTTTGCCCACCAAAACTGAGCAGACCGACCTGCTGCAGGCGCTCTACGGACGAAATGGCGAAAGTCCAGTGTGCGTGATTGCCGCCAGCAGTTCCGACGACGCTTTCCACTACGCTTTTATGGCTGCGAAAATTGCGCTGGAACACATGACGCCCGTCATTTTGCTGTCCGATGCCTACATTGGCAACGGCTCGGCGCTGTGGCGACTGCCAAAACTTGCCGATTTGCCAGAAATTCACCCGCACATTGCCACCGAGGCACAACGCGAAAACTTCCGCGCCACCACGCGCGATCCGCAAACCGACGTGCGCTACTGGGCATTCCCTGGCATGGAGGGATTCGAACATCGCAATGGCGGACTTGAAAAGGATTTCGACCGCGCCAACATATCGACCGACAGCAAAAATCATGGTAAAATGGTGGCTACGCGCGCCGCAAAAATCGAAAAGATTGCCGACTCGCTGCCGCTGCTCAAGGTCGAAGGCGATGCCGAAGCTGATACACTTTTGGTTGGTTGGGGAAGCACGCACGGACATCTGCTCTGTGCCGCTAATGAGCTGAATGCCAAAGGTTTGCGCACAGCATTGGTGCATTTCAACTATATCAATCCGCTGCCAAAAAACACCGCCGAAGTGCTGCATCGCTACAAAAAAATTGTCGTGTGCGAACTGAACAGCGGTCATTTTGCTGCCTATCTGCGCTCGAAAATTGATGGGCTGAACATCGTACAACTGAACAAAATAGAAGGTCAGCCGTTCCAAGTGAACGAAATTGTTGACTTCGTCAATAGCGACCAACGATGACTTTTGACTATGACGATGAATTTTGCGCAATTTGAATTTTTGCGATAAGCGAGAGCAAAGCCAAACTCGTTTGAGCTATGCCGAGCGAAGCAAAAATCAATATGAAATCTGAAATCTGAAATAAAAAAATGACTCCACAAGATTATAAAAGCGATCAATATGTGCGTTGGTGCCCAGGTTGCGGCGACCACGCCATCATCAATTCGTTACAAAAAGCCATGGCCGAGATTGGCATTCCACCGCATCAGATGGCAGTGATTTCGGGCATTGGTTGCTCGTCGCGCATGCCTTACTACCTGAGTGCCTACGGTTTTCACACCATTCACGGGCGTGGAGCCGCGGTAGCAACTGGCGTGAAAGTGGCGAACCCTGCCCTATCGGTTTGGCAGATGACGGGCGACGGTGACTGTCTCGCAATTGGCGGCAACCACTTCATTCACAGCGTGCGCCGCAATATCGACATCAATGTGGTGCTGTTCAACAACCGCATCTACGGTCTGACAAAAGGTCAGTACTCGCCCACTTCGCCCAAAGGTTTTGTGAGCAAATCGTCGCCTTTTGGCAC
>CAZGVF010000019.1:16173-17728 GCA_964528925.1 uncultured Paludibacteraceae bacterium
TTCGACCTGAAAGTGGTTACCATTGGCGAAAATGGCATCACCGAAAAAGATATTTTGGTGCACGATGCCACCACGCAAGATAGCACCATTCATCAGAAACTAGCGATGATGCGCGGTCCAGAAATGCCCGTGGCGCTTGGCGTGATTCGCGCTGTGCCGTGCGAAACCTACGACGAAGCCGTAACCAACCAACTGAACGAAATTCGTCAAAAATCGACAGTCAAGACCTTCGACCAATTGGTTGACACCTTCGAAAAGATTGAAATTTGATTTTCAACGATGATAAAAACTGATTTTTGGCGCATTTTCCCCGCTCTTTTGCTGATTTTCGTCACCATTCAGCCGCTGTGGGCTGGGACGGCAACTGACGAAGCCGCCGCTCTGGGTTGGTCGGCGCAACAGATTGCAAAAGCCAACACAGCCCAAAATGCCGATTATCTGACTGAAGAAGAGAAAGATGTAATTTTCCTGACCAATCTTGTGCGACTCGATGGCGCACTTTTTGCCAACACATTTTTGCTGCAAAATAGAGCCAACGACCCATCGAACTACTATGTTTCGTCGCTCTACAGCACGCTGCCATCGATCAAAAATCTCTCGATGCTAGCGCCAAACAAATGCTGCACCTCATTGGCCGAATCTCACGCCAACGACATGGGACAAACCGGGCGCACGGGTCACGATAGTAGCGATGGAACATCATTCTCCACTCGTATGAGTCATTGCTCGGATAAGTATGTCGGAGAAAATTGCTCTTATGGGAAAAAATCAGCAATAGGCATTGTACTTCGACTTCTAATTGATGAAAATGTTCCTTCGCTTGGGCATCGCAAAAACATTTTGAACAACGAATTCAATTCGGTTGGTGTTGCCATCAGACCGCACACTCGATATGGCTACAATTGCGTGATGGATTTTTCGGGCGAAAAATTTGCCACAAAATCGAGTTACTCCACCGCAACCCCCACAGTTACGCACTCGTCATCGTATAGTTCTTCGGCAAGAAATTCAACTTCGACTTCAAATTCCGGGAACTACACCACAAAACGTTGGCCGCAACGTTTCTACGACCATTCGGGTCGATATCATCTGTCGTTTGTCGCGGCAGGCTATTCGTACGATTGCATGAACAATCGTCATCAGGTGGAGGCGTCGTTGCTCGATTTTCGCGTAGGCTTGGTTGGTTTATCGCTCATCGATGCCGAAATGTGCGTGCTACCCTATCGCACTAGCGTGGCCTACAAGCCGTCGGTTGCGGTTTATCTGCCCGTTGGACGGCTATTTGCGTTTGTGCCGTATGTAGCTGCCAACATCGATGTGACGGGACTTGGTCCCTATTTCAAGAAGGATTTTGAGTACACGCGTTCGACCGATTTTTACGCTGGAATAATGACTGGCGTTGGTTTTGAGTTGTCTGCTGTGAAAGATGTGCCAATGCGCATTCAGTTGGAATATCGCTATCCGCTAGTGCGCGCCGATTGGCAAACCGACCTCGCGCCAAGCCTCTGCGTCGGCATCAAATTCTACCTTGGAAAGGCGTTTATTCAGGAGTAAA
>CAZGVF010000020.1:0-8818 GCA_964528925.1 uncultured Paludibacteraceae bacterium
AATGGCAAAAATTCTTCACTCTTTTTGCTGTATTCGTTCACGCGCAACTTGGTTTTCTCCATCTGATCGATTTCTTCGTAGATGGCGCGCAGTTTATTGTTGTCGGTAGCGCGAAAATAGGCACCGCCAGTCATGTCGGCAATGCTGCGCAACATCGGTTCATCGATATCCACAGGAATGTTCTGATAGCGCACACCATAGGGAGTTTGGAACGGATAGGGCGCTTCGCCGCGCGTTCCCACGCCGATGGTATAGACGCGAATGCCAAAGGCCTGCGCCATTTCGGCAGCGGTCTGCGGCGCCACATCGCCAGCGTTGTTCGAACCGTCGGTAAGCAAAATCACCACTTTCGATTTCGCCTCGCTATCTTTTATGCGGCTCACGGCGTTGGCCAAGCCAAGACCGATGGCCGTGCCATCTTCAATCAAACCATATTCCACGCCATTGAAAAGATTGACCACTGCGGCATGATCGCTCGTGAGCGGACATTGCGTGAAACTTTCGCCAGCAAAAACCACCAAACCGATATTATCGTTCGGTCGACCCGAAATGAACTCGGTTGCCACTTTCTTGGCGGCTTCGAGTCGATTTGGCTTGAGATCCTCGGCCAACATTGTGCCCGAAACATCGAGCGTAACCATTATGTCGATGCCCTCGGTGGTCGATGTCTGATACTGATTGCTGCGTTGCGGGCGCGCGATGGCCAAAATAAGCAGCGTCACAACCGAACAGCGCAACGCAAACATCAGATGAAAAAGGTAGTGCCTATGGCTGCGCGGCATGTTGTGAAACGGCTCGGTGGTAGATATTTGCAGACTTGCATTCGAATGAAACATCCGAAAGACATACCACAAAATCATTGGCACAAGCACCAACAACAGCCACAGATATTCTGGATTTTTGAAACTCATTTTTCGTCAGAATTTACCTTTTCAGCAGTCGTATCAGGCTGATTTTCAGCAATAACCAATTTCGTATCGTTCACAAACTGATAGGCTTGCGACAGCGCACGCTCATCTTCGTTCACAATGGGCTTATATTTGGCAAATTTCACCAAATCGGCCAGTGCGAAAATGGCTTTCAGCACCGCCAGCGTCTCTTTGTCCTTCTTGAATTCAGGTTGAAGTTCGTTCAGAATCTCAGTCGAAGTGCTTTCGACCGCCTCAACGCCGTAACGCCGCACAATGTAGTCGCGCAACACATCGGTCAACTGCGTGTGAAACTCCTTGCTGCGCCCCTGCTGCCAGATTTTTTCGTCTTTAATCTGATCCAAACGCTCCAACGCAATCACATCGGCTGGGCGTAAATCCTGTGGTTCGGCAGGCGCTTCGTCACCAGTAGTTTTTCTATGTTTTTGCCAATAGCGAAAGGCGAAAAATGCTATCACCGCCACGGCAATCACTGCCAAAACTGTGAGCGTAATGCGCCAAAACAGCGGCCAATCGAACGGCGGCGCATAAATCGGTTTTATGTCGGCAATGGCGTGCTGCGCAGTGTCGACGGGAACGCTCAAAACCTTCAGCGCCATGGCATCGCTACGCAAAGTGTCGTCGCCATAAACGAACGGCAACCCATCGATGTAGAACAGCGCCGAATCAAATGCCGTGAGCAGATAGCGTTGGCGCACAATCAGGATGTTATCGGCTTGCACTTGCGTGTCGAGCGGCAAGCGTTCGACCACCTCCAAACCCGAAACCACAGTATCCTCAATCAGCGGAAAATTGACCACCGCATCGGCAGGTTGCGCCACTTCGAGCGTCATCTGCGTCTGCTCGCCCACCAAAAGGATGAGCGAGTCCATGGAGGCCGACACCGACACGCCTTGCGCCATAGCAAACGACGCATTCAGCAGCAAAAAAATGGCTATTTTGAACCTATTTTTCATTTTCCACGCTGTTTGAAAAGTCCAATCAACGCCTTCACATAGTCGTCGCTGCTCACATCTACCACGCAAGCATCGACGCCCGCTTTCATCTGCAAACGCTGCAGACTGAGGCGTTTTTCGTCCCAAAGATTTTTATAGAGCATGCGCCAGCGACGGTCGCTCGTGTCGATCCACATGCGCTCACCCGTTTCGGCATCTTTCACCTTCATCCAGCCCACATCGGGCAGCTCCATCTCGCGACGATCATAAAGCCGCAACACAATCAAATCGTGTTTGCTCGCGGCAATAGAAAGCTCGTCGTCGAACGGTTTGGTGTCGAGCAGGTCGGAAATGAGAAACGCAGTGCAGCGTTTTTTTATCACATTGGTGAAATGACGCAGCGCAAAAGACACATCGGTCTGCGTACTTTCTGGCTTAAAATCGAGCAGTTCGCGAATGATGTAAAGCACATGTTTGCGCCCTTTTTGCGGCGGAATGAACTTTTCAATCTTGTCAGAAAAGAAGATGACGCCGACTTTATCGTTGTTTTGCATGGCCGAGAACGCCAATGTTGCCGCAATCTCGGTCATCACATCGCGCTTGAAGCATTCGTTCGAACCAAAATCGAGGCTGGCCGACACATCGACCAACAGCATCACGGTGAGTTCGCGTTCCTCCTCGAAAACCTTCACATACGGGCGTTGCAGACGCGCAGTAACATTCCAATCGATATTGCGCACATCGTCGCCATATTGATACTCGCGAACCTCCGAAAAAGTCATGCCACGCCCCTTGAAAGCCGAGTGGTATTCGCCCGCAAAAATGTTGCGCGACAAGCCACGCGTCTTTATCTCGATGCGCCTAACTTTTTTTATCAATTCGCTGGTTTCCATGCAATTACAGTTTAAAAGTTTCAAGTTTCAGGTTGAAAATTCGACCTCAACTTTATAAACTTTCCACTCGTTTACGGCACTTCAACGGCATTCAAAATTTCGTTGATAATCTCCTCCGAGGTCAGATTGTTGGCTTCGGCCTCGTAGCTCAAGCCAATGCGGTGACGCAACACATCGTATGCCACAGCGCGCACATCTTCAGGAATAACATAGCCACGGCGTTTGATAAAGGCGTAAGCCCTTGCCGCCAGTGCCAAACTAATGCTCGCGCGCGGCGATGCGCCAAACGAAATCATACCTTTCAGATTTTCCAGACCATACTCGTCGGGGAAACGCGTGGCAAAGACAAGATCGACGATGTAACGCTCAATTTTTTCGTCCATGTAGACCTCGCGCACCACTTTGCGTGCCTCGATAATGTCCTCGACCTTCAAAATCGGTTTGCTGATGACTTTCGCTTCGCCGACATTCTGACGGAGAATGAGTTTTTCCTCCTCTTTCTGCGGATAATTCACCACCACTTTCAGCATGAAACGGTCGACTTGCGCCTCTGGCAGCGGATAAGTTCCTTCCTGCTCAATTGGGTTTTGCGTGGCCATCACAAGGAATGGCTGTGGCAGCGCAAAAGTCTCGTCGCCAATGGTAACTTGGCGTTCCTGCATGGCCTCAAGCAATGCGCTCTGCACTTTGGCTGGCGCACGGTTTATCTCGTCGGCAAGTACGAAATTGGCAAAGATTGGACCTTTTTTCACCGAAAATTCATCTTTTTTCTGACTGTAGATCAGCGTGCCAATGACATCGGCTGGCAAAAGGTCTGGAGTGAACTGAATGCGGCTGAAATCAGCATCGATAAGTTGTGCTAATGTTTTGATGGCCAATGTTTTAGCCAATCCAGGAACGCCTTCGAGCAAAATGTGCCCATCGGACAGAAGTCCAATGAGCAGCGATTCGATAAGGTGTTTCTGACCAACAATGGTCTGGTTCATGCCCATCATCAGCGCATCTACAAAAGCACTTTTGCGCTCGATACGCTCGTTCAGTTCCCTGATATCAACAATTTGATCCATAGGATTATGCAATTTTTTTGTTTACAAAATTTCTTCTTACAAAAATAACGAAAAAGCGTCTACTTTAGTACACGACAACCGGTTAAAAAGTATCAAAATAAATGCCAAACAGCCATTTTTCTATCAAAATCGACTATTTGGCACTATTTTTCTGTCATTTTTGCAGATATTGGTCGGCCAACTGCTGCGCGAATGCCACAGCATCGGGGTTCGAGGCATCTACTAACCGCTCGTCCATTTTTGGCAGACGCAGTTTTGTGCCTACTTCCACATCGTTCGGGTTGGTCAGCACATCGCGGTTAGCCTCGTAGATGTAGACCCAAAAGTCTTTGTGACCATAATTCTGCTCGGCGATTATGGCTAAATGCACACCCTTTTTAATGGTGGCATTGCCGATAAATTCGTCGTAGGTGCGCGGTTGAGCGAAGATATTTTCCTCTTCGACAGGCTCTTCCGCCACAACTTCAGGCTCCTCGGCAGGTTCTTGTTCGTCGCTACCAAACCAATCGTTCCAAGTGTCGCTGCACCAAGTGCTGACTGTTTGCCAGCGGGCTTCGGTCCAAGTGCGGATTACATCGCCGCAAAAATACCATGCCGCCACGCCGCCACAAAGCAGCAGTACGACTATCAAAATCCAAATCCATGCGTGCGAGCGGCGCTTTGGCTGCTCAGTTTGATCTTTTTCCATGTTGTTATCTTTCACTTTTATGAGAATATCGATATTATCTTTGGTTGTGGGCGATGGCTGCGGCGCAGGCGCAGGTTCTGGCTCGGGTTCTGGAATCGGCTCTGGCTCGACCACAGGCACTGGCTCTGGAGTTGGCTCGGGTTCGGGCACGCTTTCTGGTTCTGAAGGCGAAGTTTCTTCCTCATTCTCAGCAGGTTGCGGTTCGGGTTCAGGCTCGGCAGGCGTCTCTTCAGCACCATTTATATCGGCAAGAAGAGCATTTATTTCGGCAGCCTGCTCCGAGAGTTTTTGCAGAGGCTCATTTTTCTCCTCGTCATCGTCAATCACCACCGAATTGACCGAATTTTTGAGCGCAGCATCGGGCACAAAAGCCAGTTTGTAGTGCCCAGCAATCTCAATCTGATTGCCTGTGCGCACATCAACACTCTTGCGCGGCTCCACCCACTGCAAACGAAAAACGCCGATGCCGCCAAGCCGCACCTCGTGGTCGGCCAGCAAACGCTCGGTGAAACTCTCTTCCAATGCCGCCACAAAACGCGTAGCATCGGCTTTGCTCGCAAATTCGGCACGATCGGCCAAGCGGTTAATCAATTCCGACTGATTTATCTTGAGATTTGCCATAGAAATCAACCTTTAAGTTTGTCTTTGAAACTGCCCGACACGCGGAATGCGGGAACTCTTTTGGCTGGCACAGCAACACGCTCTTTGGTTGCGGGATTGACGGTTTCGCGCGCCGTACGCTCGCGCGTTTCGATGACTCCAACGCCCAAGAACGACACCTGATTGCCCTCGCCGAGCAACGCATCAACCTCGTCGGCAAAGGCTTTCAAACGCTGCGAAGCCTCTTTCTGCGACAGTTCGAGACGACGCGCCACATCGACCAACAATTCTTTTTCTTTTGCCATAATTTCGCAATTTCAAAATTTGTGCAAGTTACAATTTTTTCGGGAGATGACAAAATCACTCCGCCACATGACCAAAAAGGTCGAATGTATCGGCCGAATCGACTTTTATTTGGTAGAAATTGCCAATTTTCACTTGCGGATTTTCATCGGCCGAAATCAGCACTTCGCCATCAACTTCGGGCGAATCGAACTCGGTGCGACCAACAAAATATTCGCCTTCGCGCCTATCGACAATGGTTTTGAGCGTGCGTCCAACTTTCTGCGCATTCGTCGCGGCTGCAATCTCCTCCTGAATCGACATGATTTCGTCGACACGGCGCTGTTTTTCTTCGAAAGGAATGTCGTCTTTGTAGTGCAGATTGGCATAAGTGCCCTCTTCATCGGAATAGGCAAATGCGCCCAGCCGCTCAAAGCGGATATCGCGCACAAACTGCGCCAGTTCCGCCACGTCGTCGAGCGTCTCGCCAGGGTGACCGAGCAACAGCGTGGTGCGCAGATGAATGCCGGGCACTTCGTCGCGGAAACGCAGCATCAAATCGTAGGTTTCGCTTTTGCTGATATGACGTCGCATCAGCGTGAGCATGTTGTCGGAAATGTGCTGCAGCGCAATGTCGAGATATTTGCAAACATTGTCGCGTTCGCGCATCACACGCAGCAAATCGAACGGAAATTGCGCAGGATAGGCGTAGTGCAGCCGCAGCCACTCCACACCCTTGATGTCGCTCAAACGCTCGATGAGTTCGGGCAGTTTCAGCGATTTGTAGAGGTCGGCGCCATAGTACGAAAGATCTTGCGCAATTATCTGAAACTCCTTCACGCCGCGCCCAACGAGCCAACGCACTTCGCGCTCAATCTCTTCCATCGGGCGACTTTGGTAACGTCCCGTGATGAGCGGAATGGCGCAATAAGAACAAAAACGGTTGCAACCTTCGGCAATTTTCACATAGGCATAATGCTTGGGCGTAGTCTGCATGCGCTCGAGGCTGAAATCGGGCTGAAATTGTTTGCCAAGGTCGGCAAGAAGTTCGTTGAAATTGAATTTTCCGTAGAATTTATCGACTTCAGGAATCTCTATCTGCAAATCTTTCAAATAGCGTTCCGAGAGGCAGCCCATCACAAAAAGTTGCTTCAGTTTGCCCTGCTGTTTTCGCTGAGCAAATCGCAAAATCATGTTGATGCTCTCCTCTTTGGCATCGCCAATGAAACCGCAAGTATTTATCACCACCACATCGCCATCGGGATTGGGCGCATCGTGGCGCACACGGTAGCCAGCGGCCTGCATCTGCCGCATCAAATGCTCCGAATCGACTAGATTTTTGAAGCAACCAAGCGTTATAAAATCGATGATTTGGCTCATTTTATCCCAACAACGAATCGACAAATTCCTCTTTGTTGAACACTTGCAGATGTTCCATGCCTTCGCCAAGACCGATATATTTCACAGGAATTTTGAACTGATCGGAAATGCCGATTACCACGCCGCCTTTAGCTGTGCCATCGAGTTTGGTCACGGCCAGCGCAGTAACTTTGGTGGCTTTGGTGAACTGCTTTGCCTGCTCGAAAGCGTTCTGGCCTGTGGAACCATCGAGAACGAGCAGCACCTCTTGTGGCGCATCGGGCACCACTTTTGCCATCACATTGCGTATTTTGGTGAGTTCGTTCATCAGATTTATCTTGTTGTGCAGACGCCCAGCGGTATCTATCAGCACTACATCGGCATCGTTGGCCTTGGCCGAAGTGAGCGTGTCGAACGCCACCGACGCAGGATCGGCTCCCATGGCCTGTTTCACCACAGGCACGCCCACGCGTTCGCCCCAAATGCAAAGTTGCTCCACAGCGGCTGCGCGAAAAGTGTCGGCTGCGCCAAGGTAGACTTTTTTGCCTGCTTTTTTAAATTGATATGCCAACTTACCGATGGTCGTGGTTTTGCCAACGCCATTCACGCCAACCACCATCACCACATAGGGTTTGCAAGGCAGTGGCGCGTCAAAATCGAGCGTTGCCGAGGTCTCATTTTCGGCCAAAAGTGCCACCACTTCCTCTTTCAAAATGCGGTTGAGTTCGTCGGCGCCCACATATTTGTCGCGAGCCACGCGTGCCTCGATGCGTTCGATGATGCGGAGCGTTGTCTCCACGCCAACATCAGAGGTTACGAGCGCCTCTTCGAGGTTATCGAGCACTTCGTCGTCCACTTTCGATTTGCCAGCCACGGCGTGAGCGATTTTTTGAAAAACGCCCGTCTTCGACTTCTGCAAACCAGCGTCGAGCACCTCTTTTTTCTCTTTTCCAAATAGTCCTAAAAAGCCCATGAGATAAAGTTTCTGATTTCTAGATTTCTAATTTCTAGTTGATTATAGTCCTATAAACTATCAACTATAACCTCTCACCTATTCAATAATTCAAACAAAGAAATCCTCATATCGACAAACGACACGAGGATCTCTAAGTTATGATAAAAAGATGAACAAAAATCTTATTTTGCGAAATAATCTTTCACTTTTTCATTCAAGACCATCTCCTCTTGGAACACGTATGCTCCTGTCTTAGGCGATTTAACCATTTTGATGACCTTGGAATAACCACGGCCTTCGCCTTTCTGTAACGTTGCGACTGCTTTCTTTGCCATAGTAGTGCCTTAATTATTTGATTTCTCTGTGAATGGTAACCCTTTTCAAGATTGGGTTGTACTTTTTCAACTCAAGACGCTCGGGGGTATTTTTGCGGTTTTTCGTCGTGATGTAACGCGAAGTACCGGGCATACCACTGTCTTTGTGTTCGGTGCACTCCAAAATGACTTGCACGCGCGCTTCTTTAGATTTCTTAGCCACTGTTGTATCCTCCTAAAATTAAGCGATTATACGAATTTCATTCCAATCGCAATATCCTTTGGCAACGGCTTCTTTCAGAGCGGCATCCAAACCTTTCTTATTGATAGTGCGAAGTCCTGCAGCCGACAAGCGCAGGCTGATCCAGCATTGATTTTCTACATAGTAGAATTTTTTTCTGAACAAGTTCACATCGAACGAGCGTTTTGTGCGGCGCTTCGAGTGCGAAACATTGTTTCCAATCATTGCTTTTTTACCGGTAATCTGACAAATTTTTGACATTTTACTTATGTTTTTTCGTTTCTATTCTTCCCCTAAAATTGGTCTGCAAAATTACAACTTATTTTTGGACTGACCAAACCTATTGCGAAAAATATTTTTTATTTCTCGTAAATTCTTGATTATCAATACGTTACAAACTATAATTTTATATTACTCGTCGTCGTCTTCGAAATCGGCTTTCACATAATAACTATCTTTGTGTTTCTTCTTTTTGCCGTTTGCGCCATAATATCCGTAGCCATAGCCGTAACCATAACCATATCCGTAACCATAGCCATAACCGTAGCCATATTT
>CAZGVF010000020.1:8918-17572 GCA_964528925.1 uncultured Paludibacteraceae bacterium
CATAGCCGTAACCATAACCATATCCGTAACCATAGCCATAACCGTAGCCATATTTACCAAGTTTCTTAATATCGACATCGTTGAGCACAATGTAGGTGTTTGGCATATCGTCGTCTTTGATGCGCTCGGCGAAACTGCGGAAGAAGCCTTTGTTGGTCTTGGCGCAACGAGCCACCAGCAGATTCACATCCACTTGGCGCACCAGCGCAAAGGCATCGGCCACAAGTCCAAGCGGGCTAGTATCGATGATGATGTAGTCGTAGCGGCGCTTAAGCTCTTCGATGGTGGCGCGCATCTTTTCGCTGCGGATAAGTTCGCCCGGATTTGGCGGCACAGTACCACCCAACAGAATATCGAATCCGAGTTCTTCATCGTGAATGATGGCTTCGTCGAGCGTGATGTCGCCTATTAAATAGTGTGTAATGCCTTTGTGATGTTTGTGCAGCAACGGCGCAACGCTCGGCTTGCGCAGGTCAAGGTCCATCAGCAGCGTTTTGTGGCTGATAAGACTATAAACGCCCGCCATATTGGCCGAGAAATAGGTTTTACCATCGCCCGATTCAGCCGAAGTAATCAGCACCGTAATAGGAGCTTTGCGCTGCGCAATAGATTCGAGACGCGTACGAATGCCACGCAGCGACTCGGTGAATGCCGATTTGGTGCTTTGCGTAGAAAGTACAGGATGTTCGCTGTTGGTTTTGGTGTGCCGAATGCTACCAATGAGCGGGAAATAGCGCGTAACTTTCTGAATATCTTTTTCGGCACGAATGGTGAAGTTGAGCAATTCGCGCAACACAAGGAAGGCGATAGGCACAAGCAGTCCGAACAGACCGTAAGTGGTGTAGGTTTTCGAGGTGGAACCGCCATTCACCACGCCGCCAATGCGCGCAGGCTGCAGCACCGAGTTGTCAGGCACATTCGAGGCCTTACGAATTTGCGCCTCGCTGCGTTTTTGCAGCAGAAAAGTGTAGTAACTATCGTTGATTTTGTACTCGCGCTCCATGTTTATCATGGTATTCTCCTTTTCGGGCAACTCTTTGCTCTCGGCAACGGCACGATTGTACTCTTCTTCGTAATTTTTCAGATCGAGATCGTAGACGCTACGCACATTGCGAAGCACCTCGAGCAACATGTTGCGCACCTGCTCCATCTGCTTGGTATAGCGAGCGTAGTTCGGGTTTTTCTCGCCAATTTCGGCGCGATCGAGTTGCAGTTTGTTGTACTGACTCACCAAATCGAGCAGCGTGGGATCCGACACACCAATGCTTGTGGGCGCAACCAGCACATCTTCCACAATGTTATCTTTCAGATAATTCGACAGATAGTTGAAATAGCGCTCTTTCTGATCGAGTTCCACTTTGCGGTCGGCCAAGGCAGAGAGCTTCGCCATCACATCGCCCATGTAACTATTCACATCAATGATGTTGTTTTCGCGACGATAGGCACGCAGACGCCCTTCCGATTCAGAGAGATCGACCGAAATTATCTTCAACTGATCGTCGATAAAATCGATGGTGCGAATGGCCTCTGCGTTTTTGCGCTCGAGGTTGTTGTCGATGAATTTTTGCGCCAACATATTCAGGAAATCGGCATCGCGAGCGGGCTCGGTGCCAACCAGCGAAATGCTAAGCACCGATGACATCTCGTCGGCCCAGCCAACGCTAAGGCGACCGTAAAACTCCTCCTCGAGCGACTCCACAGAACGGAAGCGGAACAGGATTTTTTCGCCAGGATTGATGGCGTATTTGCGATGAACCGTGGCAAACATGAGCGAATGCTCGAACGGCACATCGTAGCGACCGCCAATCACCACTTCCGAATCTTCGATATTTGGGCGAATGGCAAAACTATCGCCCTCGAGTTGTTCGAAAATGAATTCGCACGAATAGGCTTCGGGAGCGAGGTAGATATGCTCGATACTAACGGGTTCGCGACCGTAGAAACTGGTAGTTTTGAACCTTCCGCGCGTAAAAAATTCCACATCGAAAGGCAGGCACTCTACCGTTTGGCGCATCATGTTGTACGAATGGAGCAACAGCAGTTGGTTGTTGCTACTGCGATAACCGCCTGCACCCGCACCAAAACCTTGCATAAACGAGTATTGATTCGACGAATTATCCTCGATCATCATTTTCAGCTCGGTGGAAAATTGCGGCGTCCAACTGCGGTTTTGGTAGTAGGCAACGCCCAAACCAATGACCAATCCGATGAGCAGCAGGTACCAATGATGCAGCAAAAGCCCCACCCACTCCATAATGTTGAACGACGATTCCTCTTCGTCCTCCTCGGCGGTGCGTGGCACTTGCGGTTGTGTATAGTTCGTATCTTCAGCCATAATTTTCTATTTGTAAGTCAGCACCAAATTCCAAACTGTGAGCAACAGCGAGAGCGACGATGTGATGATGCTCAAGAAGCCCGAGTAGGAATTGACTGCCCAGAATTTCTTTTTTGTTACATCTACATAGATGATATCGTTGGGATAGATGTAGTAATACTCTGAATCGATGAGACTTTTGGAGCGCAAGTCGAACGAGACGATTTTTGTGCCATCGTTGGTTTCGCGCACAATCTTCACATTGCCGTAGTCGCCCGAATCGTTCAAGCCGCCACACAGTGCCAATGCCTGATAAATGGTGAGCCGCTCTTTGTAGATGCTGTAATAGCCGCGCCCCGCGTCGCCAATCACGCAGAAAGTGCTAGTCGAGAGCGCCAATTTTACCTGCGCATCGGGAATGTAGGGTTTCAGTTGCGACGTTACGAACACTTCAGCCTCCTCGAGCGTCATGCCCTCAACGGGAATGTGGCTCAAATAAGGAATATCGATGGTGCCATCTTCGTGAATCGGATAGGTGATGCCACCATTGTTCGAGTTCATCGAAACGCGGTTGCCGCCAAACATGGCCGCCGATTCGGTATTTGCCGTGATAATGCGCAGCGTAAGCTCATCGTTTTTGCGCAAGCGATATTCGTGATAAACGCCCTGTTCGTAGGTCGGCAGACTGTTGCGTTCTTGCAACAAGCCAACCACACGCCGTGTGTAACACGATGTGGCAACTAGCGCAACAAGACAATATGTGAGCAAACGCACGAGGTTTTTCATCAAAAATTAGTTAGAGCCATCACCATTTCCATCATCATCTTTTGGCAAAAACATCTTAACCACGCCATAGATGAACACGCCGAACGAGATGGTCGACAACGTGAGCGAGGTTACGCCCGTAAAGTGCTGAACGCCAAAGAATTTCGCACTCGAGAATGGCACATAAATCACGTCGTTTGGCTGAATGTAGTAAAATTCAGAATTGATGAGCGACTGGCCGCGCAGGTCGAAAGTCTTGACTATCGTGCCATTTTCGGTCTGACGGATTATCTGAATTTCGTTACGTTTTGAGTAATACGACATATCGCCGCACATGGCCAACGCCTGATAGATGTTGAGTTTGTCTTTGGGCATATTGTACCGCCCCGAGCCAGCCTCGCCAAGCACGGAAAACGAGCGATTCGAGAGTTTTATCTCCACCGAAGCATGCGACACCGACTCTTTCAGCGCCTCTTCCAAAAGAAATTTCACCTCGCGCGTGGTTTTGCCAAGCACTGGCAGTTTGCCCACATATGGATAGTTGATGCAACCATCTTCCGCCACCACATACATGAAAAGTCGCGCCGTGGCAGGGTCGGCATTATCAAGCGAACTATTGCTGCTTTGCGACGAATAACCATTGTACATCGCCACCTCGTCGGGATTGGGCGAGTGAATGAGAATGTAGAGATAGTCGCCCTTTTGCAGACGATAGTCCTTGTACTCCACAGTATCGGCATATTCGGGAATGCCGCGCCCCGAGGGCTGCAGATAGTTCACCTTGTGCGTAGTCATGCACGACGAACAAAGCCCCAACACGAGCGACAATACCGATATGTAGACAAATTTCTTCAAATTATACAAAATCGAACTGCAAAATTACACTTTTTAGTTGAAAGTAAAAAGTCGACAATTTTCGCCTCGCCGAGCTATCTGCCTGCTTGCTGTACAAGGTTGCGGAGCATGTCGTTGAAATCGTCGGCCTTGAGCAAATCTTCCAGACTGATGTGCATGCGATAGCGCCAGCTGAACTTGGTGTTCGATGGCACATTGATGCGCTCGTCGTTCGGATTTTCGCGACGCAGTTCGGGTGACATTCCCATCAAATCTTGCCACTGGAAAATGCTCCACATGGCAGGCGAATAGAGGTGCTGCACCACAATGTCGCGGTTCACCCACCATTCGCAGAAATAGGGTGCCTCGCCCCAATGACCGAGTTGCTGGTTGTAGAAGCGTTGCGATGTTGCGAAATCCTCTTCCCACCAACCACGAATGGTGCTCATATCGTGCGTCGACGGCGTAACCACCGACAAATATGGCGCATCGGCTGGGTGGAAAAATTCTATCTTATCAGTTTTTGGCGCGCGCTGAATTTCGAGGCTCAGAATGCCGAGTTCGTTCATCACAGCGGTAACGCAGTGCGTCATCATACCCAAATCTTCGCCACAGATAAGCATGTTGGTGGCGCGTTTCAAAGCAGGCAGTTTGCGCATGCCCGAAGCGTACCAGCGCGCATCTTGGCGACGGTAAAAATAGTCGACATAGAGCTCGCGGAACACGCGTTTCTGATTTTCGTCGAGATTTTGGAAGGTACTGAGCGCCTCCATGCCGTAGCGCGGATAGTACTGACGGCCCTCGCTACCAGGCACTTCGAACAGAAGGACATTCGAAATCAGATCGAACAAGCCCCATTTCACACGCTCCGAAATTTTTCCCTCGTCGAACATACGCTGAACCGCCTTTTGCGAAGCATATTCAGGCTTGATGCGATAGGCAAATCCGTATTCGATGTAGAGGCAATTCTGGCGCACCCAATCGGCTTCGTTGCCAAAATTATCCCAAAGAATTTGGTCGGTGATGTATGGTTTTGTGAAACGTTCGTAATCAAACCACAAACCGCGACTTTCGAATTCGTCGACATAGAGCGGAATTGATGGATTCAAATAGCCCATGATGCCCTCTTCGTGCGCCATTGGGATTTGCCAAATGCGGAAAAATCCGAGAATATGGTCGATACGGAAGGTGTCGAAATAGCGCGACATCTGCTCAAAACGCTTTTTCCACCAATCGAACCCTGTGCGCTCGATGGCTTCCCAGTTGTAGGTCGGCAATTCCCAATTCTGACCTTTGATGGCGAACATATCTGGCGGTGCGCCCGCTTGCATGTCCATGTTGAAGAGTTCAGGATTGGTCCAAGTGTCGCAGCTGTTGCGGTTCACGCCTATCGGGATATCGCCTTTCAGCACCACGCCCAGCGAATGCGCATAAGCCACCGCCTCTTTCAGTTGCAAATGCAGATGATACTGAATGAACCAGTTGGCGGCAATCTCGTCGAACCACGCATGCGAAGGTTTCGTGAGCGGCTCAATCTTTTTCTCGTCGTAATGCGCAAAATCGTTCCAGCGCGAATAGTCCGAAGTGCCAAATTTATCGCGCAAGCAGCAGAAAACGGCATACGGCTTCAGCCAATATTCGTTTTCGGCATAGAATTTTTTAAAATCTTTGTCGTGAAGAAATACGTTTTTCTGCTCAGCGTATGCGGCTTTGGCATATTTCAGTTTGAAATTCAAGACTGGCAGAAAATCGACCATCGGTTCGTCGTTCAGGCGTTTCTGCTCAGCTTTACGCTGCTTTGTGAGTTCGTGTTTTGCCGAGAGATGCAGTTCTTCCAGATCGAGGAACAGCGGATTGAGCGCGAAAGCCGAGATGGCTGCGTATGGCAAAATATCAGCATCAGTATGCGTGCCGAGCGTATCGTTGAGCGGCAGCACCTGAATCAGCTTCAAGCCCACGCGCGAAGCCCAATCGGCCATCAGTTTCAGATCGGCAAAATCGCCCACGCCAAAACTGCGCTGCGACCGCAAGCTGAACACTGGAATGCTCACGCCAGCGCCGCGGAAAAGTCCACCTTCGAAACGGGTAAAAGTGTCGGTAATCACCACCAACTCGCCCTTTCCAGCCACAGGCACAATGCGATCGGCACCATTTTCGAAATAGCGAAATTGCTTGGTCGAGATGTTGTAGACACCATATTTATAATGCACCGAATCTTTCAGTTTGCCGAGGTTCGCATCGAGCGACCAGAGCGCCGTGCCGTTGCAAGCCATTGGCAGCGCTTTGTTGGTGTCCCAATCGCCCAGAGCCGCGCCGCTGCCCACAATGCAGAGTGCATCGCCTTGGGCCAAGAGCGGTGCTTTCACCTCGAAATGGTGCGTAACGCTGCGCACGGGTTTCGCCGCCACCGTCGGATAGTTTGGTTTGAGTAGCACCTCGCTGAAAGGCGCAGTCATAAACGTATTTTCGAGTGCCGAAACACTATTCCACGCATCGATGAGCGTGAGCGTGGCATATTTTTCAGGTTCCAAATGCAGCGTGCGCCCACTGCCCCACTCGGCCGTGGAGGTTTGCGCATTCTCGTCGCGAAGCAGATAATAGTAGTGCAGGTCGCGCTCCTTGCCAAGGGTTATCGGCAAATCGAGTTGCCATGTTTCGCTCGGCTGAAAATTCATTGCCACGGCTTTCGACGGATCGCCGCCACCAAGTTCTGGCAGATTACCCACAACAAACAGCCGTTGCCCCCATTGGGTGAAATACGAAATTCGGAATTGAAGGATCATATTCTTGAGTTGAAAGTTTTGTTTATCAGTTGATTAGTTGATTGGAAATTAGATAATTTGGCAATTAAAGTCTTTATTCTTTTAGCCTTACTCTTTATTCTAAAATCTTGCGACTTGCGACTTATATCTTGCTACTCAATCAACCTTCAAAGTTAGCAATTATTTTTCAGACAGCAAAAAAAGCGATTTTTTTCGGCAGAAAAGTGATTTTTTCGAATCATTTCAACAAAAAATTGTATTTTTGCAAGTTAGAAACAACTCCAAAATACGACTTTCGAATGGAAAACCTGCCTTTCAAAATTTTTTCGGGAACTAACAGCCAATATCTAGCGCAAAAAATATGCCAACATCTCGACTGCGAACTTGGTCAGATGAAGACCATGCGTTTTGCCGATGGCGAATTTGCCGTAACCTACGAGGAGACGGTGCGCGGACGCTACGTCTATTTGGTGCAGTCGACTTTCGCACCATCGGACAATCTGATGGAACTTTTGCTGATGATTGACGCCGCCAAACGCGCTTCGGCTCACAAAATTGCCGCCGTCATTCCCTATTTTGGCTGGGCAAGGCAGGACCGCAAAGACCAGCCGCGCGTGTCGATTGGCGCCAAACTGATAGCCGACTTGCTGAGTGCCGCTGGCGTGGACCGCGTGATAACCATGGACTTGCACGCCGAACAGATTCAAGGATTTTTCAACGTGCCAGTCGACCACTTGTACGCCTCCACAGTGTTCATTCCGTTCATCAAAAGCTTGAACCTGAGCGATTTAGCCATCGCGTCACCTGATATGGGCGGCTCGAAACGCGCCAACTCGTATGCCAAACACCTTGGCGTGCCGTTGGTGCTGTGCCACAAAACGCGCGAACGCGCCAACGAGGTGGCTCAAATGCGCATCATCGGCGATGTAGCGGGCAAAGATGTGATAATTGTGGACGATATTGTGGACACCGCCAACACGCTGTGCATGGCATCAGATCTGATGATTGAAAACGGAGCCAAGAGTGTGCGCGCCATCGTGTCGCACCCCGTGATGTCGGGTCAAGCCGCCGAAAACATCATGCGTTCCAAGATGGAAGAGATCATCTTCACCGACTCCATTCCGTTCGACACCGCGCGTTGCCCAAAAGCCCATGTGATAAGCATTGCCGAACTTTTTGCCAACACCATCAGCAGCATCAACAACAACGAATCCATCAGCTCGCACTACATTTTGTAGAGTGAGAAATTAGGAATTTGGACGAGGGCAAAAGCGAAAATCATCAATTTTTCAATAAAAGGAGATTCGATTATGGCAAAAATAGAAGTTGGAGCACATGTAAAAATTTCGCCCGACATCACAGGCGAAGATACATGGATTGATGCCGTAGTTCAAGAGGTGAAAAACAATCCTTTCAACGGCATTGTGGTTTATGCGCAAGCAGTAAAAAACAAAATCATCTACTTCAACAAGCAACAATACTTCAAATTGGCATAAAGATGTACGCGATAGCATTCGATATGGAAATTGCCAAATTGAAAGAGCATTTTGGCGAGCCTTACAACAATGCCTATGTCGAAATTGGTCGCATTCTTGAGGCAAATGGTTTTTCGTGGACACAAGGCAGCGTCTATCTTTCAAACAAGGACACCGATGGCGTTGGTATGGTTTTCGATGCGATGAATGCGCTAAAAAAAGTAGATTGGTTTTGCAAATCGGTACGCGACATCAGAGCATTTAAGGTCGAAGATTGGTCCGATTTCACAGAACGTATCAAAAACTGATTCAATATTGTAGGACGAATGATCATTCGCCCGAAACCATAAGGACGCGCCATGACACGTCCTTATTTTTTTATAAATGCAAATCGCTAATAATCAACACGATAGCATACACTTTGTAACAAATCCAAACATAAAAATCGATTTTCTTGTAACAAATCCAAGGCAAAATCGCAAAGATTTTGTAATGAATCCAAAG
>CAZGVF010000021.1:0-6829 GCA_964528925.1 uncultured Paludibacteraceae bacterium
TGAAAAATGCTACAAGGTCGTCCCAAGTGCTGTGTTCGCTCTCTTGCGGCTCGTCGGCCACAACGGCAGCGGCAACCTCGGCAGTGGCTTCGGCTGTTGTGTCGGTGGTAACTTGTTCGGTCGCTTCGTTCGTAGCCTCAATGGCGGCTTCAGCCTCTTGTGCAAAAAGGCTTGGCGCACTCATCATCAGCAGAACGGCGACTATTGACAGGAATTTTTTCATTGTTCTGAAAATTTTTTGGTGAATTAACCTAAAACTACCAGAACATCGTCCTGCATCACGCTTTGACCCGCGCTAACAAGCACTGCGGTAACTTTTCCGTCCTGTTCGGCCAAAATGCTGTTCTCCATCTTCATCGATTCGAGCGTGAGCAGCACATCGCCGCGTTTCACATCTTGACCAACGCTAACAGCCACTTTCACAACGCTTCCGGGCAGCGGCGAAGTTACTTTTAGTCCGCCTGCGGGAACGGTTGCTTTGGGCTTCTCCTCTACGGGAGCAGCGGCTGGTTTCGGCGCTTCGGCTTTGGGCGTTTCAACCACAGGAGCAGCGACTGCGGTGGCTGCAAACTCAACGAGCTTGTCGTCCTGCATCACATTCTGACCTGGAGCAACGAACACGTTTTTCACTACGCCATCTTTTTCGGCTGCAATGTTGTTCTCCATTTTCATCGATTCCATGGTGAGCAGCACATCGCCACGTTTCACGGCTTGACCGTTGGCTACAAGCACTTTCACAATGCTTCCGGGCAGTGGCGATTTGATAATCTCCGACGCACCAGTGGCGGCAGGAGCGGCCGCAGTTGCTGCAGCGGCAGGACGAGCCACCGTAGGACGAGCAATTTTCGTCTCTTTTTCAATCTCAACGGTGAATGGCGTGCCGTTCACTTCCACTTCAGCCAAATTGTTCTCTTTTTCATTGACCGACACTTCGTATTTGTGGCCGTCTATGATAAACTTAAATTTTTTCATTTCGGTGTTATTTTACAAGATTGTTGATTCCATAAATTTTCGAATTCCACGGCGAATAACGACGTTCCACATTCTTTATGGTGATGACATGCTGCTCTTCGTCGTGCATCTCGTCATAATAAAGGTGTAGAGCCATGGCAATGGCGGCTGTGGTGTTGGCCGACAGCGTCACTTCCGATTTCTCGTCATGTTTAATCTCCATTTTGTTGTCGTTTTTCACGACTTTAGGCACTTTCACGCGTGGTTTCATTATCACGCCAAAGAGCCGCATCAAGTAAACCAGCAGAATCAGCAACACGAATGTGAGGCCAAATCCGATGAGCGTTACCATCCACACATGTGGCCAGTTTGCTTCTACGCCCGAATTTATTATCGATAAAATCATAATGCTTCGAGATTTACAGTGGAATGTTCGAATGTTTCTTCAGCGGATTGGTCAAGCGCTTGGTTTGCAGCACTTGGAATGCGCGAATAATGCGGAAACGCGTGTTGCGTGGCTCTATCACATTGTCGATGTAACCGCGCGATGCTGCCTGATATGGGCTTGCGAATTTCTCTTGATATTCAGCCTCTTTCTCGGCAATGTAGCGTTTCTTCTCTTCTGGATCTTCAATGGCTTTGATGTTTTTAGCCTCCAACACGCCAATGGCTCCCGATGCGCCCATCACAGCAATCTCGGCATTTGGCCAAGCGTAGCAATAGTCGCCGCGCAACTGTTTGCAGCTCATCACAATGTGTGCGCCGCCATACGATTTGCGAATGGTGATGGTAACTTTTGGCACGGTGGCTTCGCCGTAGGCAAACATCAGTTTTGCGCCGTGGTCGATAATGCCAGCGTACTCTTGACCTGTTCCGCAAAGGAATCCAGGAACGTCAACCAACGTCAGAATTGGAATGTTGAATGCGTCGCAGAAACGAATGAAACGAGCCGCTTTACGCGATGCGTCGCAGTCGAGCACACCTGCAAGCCAGTTCGGTTGGTTGGCAATGATGCCAGTCGATTGACCATTGAAACGAGCAAATCCGCAGATAATGTTCTTCGCAAAATCTTTCTGAACCTCCATGAAGTCGTGGTTGTCGACAATCACGTCGATAATGTCTTTCATGTTGTATGGTACATTCGGATTGGCTGGAACAATCTCGTTCAAAACATCGTCAACACGGTCGATTGGATCGGTGCAAGGCACTACTGGAGCCTCTTCCATGTTGTTTTGTGGAATGAACGAAATCAAACGACGAACCTGCGCAACGGCATCTTCTTCGCTTGTGGCAACAAAGTGCGTAACGCCCGATTTCGAAGCGTGAACGCGTGCGCCGCCAAGTTGCTCTACGGTAACATCTTCGCCAGTAACCGATTTCACAACTTTCGGACCAGTGATGAACATGTACGAGTTCTGCTCGGTCATCATAATGAAGTCGGTGAGGGCAGGCGAGTACACGGCACCGCCAGCGCATGGACCAAATATCACCGAGATTTGTGGCACAACGCCCGAAGCCAGAATGTTACGCTCGAAAATTTCGGCATAACCAGCCAGCGCACAAGCACCCTCTTGAATGCGAGCGCCACCCGAATCGTTTAAGCCGATGATTGGTGCGCCCATCTTCATGGCCATGTCCATCACTTTGCAGATTTTCTGCGCCATGGTCTCCGAAAGCGAACCGCCAATGACTGTGGCGTCTTGTGCAAACACATATACCAAACGACCATCGATGGTGCCGCTACCAACAGCCACACCGTCGCCAAGGAACACTTTCTTTTCCATGCCGAAGTCGGTGCAACGGTGCGTCAGAAACATATCAACCTCTTCGAAACTGCCTTCGTCGAGCAGCAAATTGATGCGCTCGCGAGCGGTAAGACTGCCTTTGGCATGATGTTTCTCTACCGCTTTCTCGCCGCCGCCAGCCATGGCTTGGGCGCGCTTGTCAATCAGTTTTTTCAGTTTTTCTTGATTTTCCATTGTCGTAAAATCTTAAAAATTTTCTACTCATTTAGGCTGCTCGCACAGTTCGGTCAGCACACCGCAAGTCGATTTTGGGTGCAAGAATGCAATCATCAGGTTCTCAGCACCTTTGCGTGGTGCTTTGTCGATAAGTTGCAAACCAGCGGCTTCGGCCTCTTTCAGTGCTTCTGCCACGCTCTCAACATTGAACGCTACATGGTGCACACCACCGCGACCGCCATTCTTCTCGATGAATTTGGCAATGGTCGACTCGGGGCAGGTTGGCTCCAGCAACTCAAGTTTGGTCTGACCCACTTTGAAGAAGGCTGTGCGAACTTTCTGGTCGGCCACCTCTTCGATGGAGTAGCATTTCGAGCCTGTCAACAACTCGAAAAACGGAATCGTGGCATCGAGGCTTGTTACTGCAATGCCCAAATGCTCAATGTGTGTTGGTTTCATAATTGTTTGAAATTAAATTGTTTATGAATGATAATTAAAGTTTTACTTTAAGTACTTCGATAAGTACTACCGAATGAGTTGCAAAAATACAAATTTTTCACCATAGATTTTGCATTTATTTTCAGAATAGTTTTCAACAATTTTGGAAAGGTGAGAGGTTAAAGTTGAGAGTTGAGAGAAAGGCGTGAAAAAAAAATGGGAGCGCAACATTGCGTCCCCATTTTTTTCGCTTTTCATTCGATGATTCAATGATTCAATGACTCGATGATTTTCTCCACTTCATTGTCGAAGTCTTGACGCAGTTTTTTGTAGTATTCATGCGCTTTCAGACCAGGTTCTGGGTGATTGGCGCGCGCCAAAAATCCGTTGTTCAGGTTGGCAATGCGCAACAAAATATCGGCAAATGCCTCGTCGCTCATCTTGCCAATCAAGCGGTGCGAAATGTACGCCTCGCTAATCAAATCGCTAGCAATCAACTGAATGCTTTTCTTCAAATTTTTTCTACTTGCCATGGTATTTTTCCTCCTTTTGAAAATTAGTGCAACAAAATTTTTTGCAAAGATAGTCGTTTTATCTAAAACACCAAACTTTTTTCGTAATTTTGCAGTTGAAAATTTCGTTTTTCGATGAAAAATCTCAACAAAATATTCATTCTGGGCTTTCTGCTGGCGTCGCTCACGGGTTGCGTCGACGATAAAATAACTACCGACCCTTCGGCCACGCTATCGTTTTCGTGCGATACGCTCTCGTTCGACACGCTCTTCACCAATGTGCCGTCGCGAACGCTGTCGTTCTATGTCTACAACCGCAATCGCCAAGCCGTGGTCATTTCGTCCGTTCGCTTGGGCAACGGCGCCGACTCCTATTTTCGCTACAATTTCGATGGGCGCATTCCGTCGCCTGAAAATAAAATGCTCGAAAATATCGAAATCGGTGGTCGCGACAGTCTTTGCGTTTTTGTGGAGATAACGGTCGATTCCACGCACCGCGATGTGCCAGTTTTCTACATCGATTCCATGATTTTTGTGACCAATGGCGTTACGCAAGATGTGAAACTTGTGAGCTACGGACAAGATGCCATTGTTCTGGAAGATGCCGAAATAGCGCACGACGAGACATTCACAGCGCAGCGTCCGTATCTTATCTTTGGAAATCTGCATGTGGCTTCCGATGCCACGCTCACGCTCGAGGCTGGCACGCGGCTCTATTTCCATAGCAAAGCAAATCTTGTGGTCGATGGACATCTGCAATCGCTCGGAACGCTCGAAAATCCAGTGGAGATGCGCACCGATAGGTTCGATTGTCAGCCCGACGAGGACCGCACACCATACTCCGATATGCCAGGGCAGTGGGGCGGCATCTATCTGCAAAATGCTCACGGTGCGCACACTATCAATCACACCAAAATACGCAACTGCGACATTGGTTTGGTGGTCGTTGGCACATCTATAGCGCAACCGTCGCTTACGCTCACCAATAGCGTACTTCACAGCATGACGCAGTACGGACTTTACGCACAAAATGCCAAGGTGCAGGTGTCGAACTGCGAACTGTCGAACTGCGGCACTTCGTGTTGCTATCTGCTTGGTGGCGAGATGAATATGGCGCATACCACGGTGGCAAACTACTACACTTGGGGCTCGCGCGAAGATGCTGCCATGGTCATTGCCAACTATGCCATCGATGGTTCGTTGCTCTATCTTTTTCCAATTCAGTCGGCGGTGGTCGAAAACAGCATCATTTTTGGCAATCAAAGCAGCGAACTCTCGCTTTTGCGCGACACCATTACCGATGCGGCTTTCAATGTTACCATCAGTCGCTCGCTGCTGAAAAAGCGCCGCCAAACTACCTCGTGGTACAACGATAATCTCTGGGCAAATTCGCAAAATCCCGATGCCAGCGGCATTGCGCACGCCGATACGGTTTTTTTGAGTACATCGCGTACCGATGGCGGCTACGATTTTCGTCTCGATCAGCAATCGAAGGCGCGCGGCAAAGCCAACATCGATGTGGCGCGACTCTATCCCACCGACATGCTCGGCCAAAACCGCCTTGCTGATGGTGCGCCCGACCTCGGAGCCTACGAAAAGTAATAAAAAATGAAGAATGAATAATGAATAATAGTCGGGATTTTCCGCCAACTGCAGAAAATTGCAGATATCGACAATTTCAAACAGCGCGAAGCGCAACCAGAAATCAGAAACTAGAAATTTAGAAGTTAAAACCTCACAGACCATCACTAAACCGTTAAACTCATCAACTTTTCAACTCGTCAACTCATCAACTTCCCCCATGAAACGCCTTCTTGTACTTCTGTCGCTTTTTCCTGCGCTTCTTTTCGCTCAAAACACTTTTCGGGTGATGGAGTACAATGTCGAAAATCTTTTCGATACGCAGCACGACACGCTCAAACACGACGATGAGTATCTGCCCGGCGGCGTTCGTGGTTGGGGTTACGGACGATACCAACAAAAAATCACTCACATTGGTCAGGTGGTGGCGGCAGTGGGCGAGTGGAATCCACCTTCGCTCATCGCTCTTTGTGAAATTGAGAATAGGCATTGTTTGTTGGATTTAGTACGGTATTCGCATTTGCAACAGCTTAATTATCAGATAATTCACTACGAATCAAACGATGCGCGCGGAGTTGATGTTGCGTTGCTTTATCAACCGAAATTTTTCACACCAATCGCCTCAAAACCCATTCGTTTTACGCTGCCAAGTGGCAAGACTACGCGCGATATTCTCTATGCTTGCGGTTCGTTGCCAAGTGGCGACACGCTGCATGTTTTTGTCAACCATTTTCCGTCGCGATTGGGCGGTGAACTCGAAAGCGAGCCAAACCGATTGTTCGTAGCTGGGCAATTGCGGGCTGCGGTCGATAGCGTGCAGCGCACCGATTCGGCAGCGCTCATTCTCATCATGGGCGATTTCAACGACTATCCCGACAACCGCAGCATGCGTCAGGTGCTTGGAGCCGCTCCAGTGACCGATTCCATCGCGCTCAGCCAACTCTATAACCTTACTTACGCTCTGCACGAAAGCGGTGAAATTGGCAGTTATCGCCACGATGGACAGTGGGGTATGCTCGACCAAATAGTGGTTTCGGGCGCGCTGCTCGTGGGTGCAAAACGAACCACTATCACTGGCGATGGCGTGCGTGTGTTCGCTCCAGATTGGCTGCTTGAGGACGACAAACCGCTTGGCAAAAAGCCCTTCCGCACCTACATCGGACTAAAATTCAACGGTGGCTACAGCGATCACCTGCCCGTATTTTTCGATTTTACTTTTTCTGATGAGGCAAAAATGGCGGAATAGCGCATAAAAATCTTTTTGATTTGGATAATTCGAAAAAAAATCGTATTTTTGCACAATAATGTTTGAAAAGAGGATGAAACACCGTAGATTTTTTTGTTTGATTTTGCTTGCTGGCGTGGCAATGGGCTTGGTCTCGTGCC
>CAZGVF010000021.1:6929-17530 GCA_964528925.1 uncultured Paludibacteraceae bacterium
AGATTTTTTTGTTTGATTTTGCTTGCTGGCGTGGCAATGGGCTTGGTCTCGTGCCTCGACAAGGGCGGCGTGTCGATGACGGTGAACTACACGGTTGGCGTGGTTAGTAGCCATTTCGAAGGACTCGACACTGCCGTGGTGCGCGCCTATCTTTCGAAAAATGGTTGCCCCTACAGCACCACGCAAAATTTCGATGGCGAAACACTCATCGAATGCGACACGCTCTGCATGCAAACGCTGCGCGATTATGCCAAAACGCTCTCGACCGAAGCACTCGACTCGCTCGCACTGAGCGACAGTTGCCGTTTCATTTTTGGCGCCTCGCGACAGGTAAATCCATTCGGCGGAAGTAACGGAAGCAACAAACTTGCCATTATCAAAGCGTTTGAGTACAAAAGAGGCGAGAGTAAATAATTTATAAAAATAATTAACGAGTTGTAAAATCGTTGGTTTTCAATACCATTTGCACGCAGTTTGCGCTTCATAAATAGGGGATTGAAGCAATAATCTTCAAATCTTCGAAAGAAAAAAATCTAATTGGAGGGTACGACTATGAGAAACTACAGAACAACATTGCTTTTGGCCGTTTTGGCTTGTGTGTCGTTGCAGGGCTTCGCTCAGTACGACGACATCTACTACAACCCCAAGACCGACCGTAAGACGGTTACGGTAACCTCCACCACCACCAAGACCACCACAACTACCACAAGTTCGAGTGATGCTGTTTTGGACGACGAAATCAGTCTGACCGAGGAGGATTACACCTACACCAACCGCATTCGTCGTGCGAACAGCGAAAATTTGCTAGTTCATATCGACGAAAATGGCGATACAGTGATCTACGACATTGAAGATGGAACTTACCTCGTTTCACTTGATGGCGAAAGCGTTGATATCGAAGCCTACGACGAATCGACCGATAATTCCACCACCAATGTTTATGTAAACTACGACTACGGCTGGGATTGGAGCGATTATTATTGGTATCGTCCGTACTATCGCAACTACTATTGGGGTTGGTACTCGTACTACGATTATTACTGGGATTGGTATCGTCCGTGGAGCTATTATCATCCGCTCTATCACCGTCATTGGGACTACCATCATCATCACGATTACGCTTGGAATCGTCCGCACAATCAACCGCACGGTGGCAACTTTGGCGGCGCACACAACGGTGGTCGCACCGATGTAGGGCATAACTACATTGTTGCCTCGAATGAGAGTTATCGCCTGCAGCACAATTCGGCTGGTCGCTATGCTGGCACCCGCACCAATGTGAATGCCAACACTCAAACGGGGCGTTCGGCTGGCAGTCGTCAATCGGTGAACGATGGACAGAGCGGCACACGAGTTAGCGCATCGACTAGTGGTCGCCAATCGGCTACGCAATATGCAGGCTCGCGCCAAAACATCAATCAAGTGCAGAGCGGCAGTCGTCAGACGGTGCGTGTTTCGGCCGATGGAAGTCAACGCACAACCAGTGGTGCAGTTCGTGGTAGTGTGAACACTGGAAGCGGAAGTCGCAGCAGTGCCAACACCAACACTACCAATCGTGGTAACTCCAGCAGCAGCGTGAGCAATGGCTCATCGAATCGCGGAAGCAGCACTAGCACTAGCGTTCGTAATGGTTCGACCACGCGTGTGAATGTAAATTCATCGAATCTGAATTCGCGCACGCAGACGCAAACGGTTGCTCCGTCCGATCGCACTAGCGTTCGCAGCTCGTCGGGTAGCACATCGCGCAGCAGTTCGAGTTATTCCAACGGAAGTCGTTCGAGCAGCTCATCGTCGAGCAGTCGCAGTTCGAGCAGTTATTCTAGCGGAAGCCGCAGCAGCTCATCGTCTAGTGGCACACGCTCGAGTGGTTCGTACAGCAGTGGCGGACGCAGTTCGTCGGGCAGCAGCACGCGTTCGAGCGGAGGCTCGTACAGTGGCGGCGGTCGCAGCAGCGGTGGCGGTGCATCGTCGGGCGGAGGCTCGCGCCAATCGGGTGGCGGAAGAAGGTAATTTCAATTATTTAATTTCCCAATTTCTTAATTATCTAATAAGTGGGAAAGTAAGGCTTTAAGAAACAGCAGGGACGTGGCACGCCGCGTCCCTACAATTCAACGAATAAACGATGAAACACTATATCACTCTTTCGGCTGTGGCTGTGTTGGCTGCGGCGTCGGTGCAGGCGCAGGGACTTTTCGATGCGCTCACTTATACCGATCAGGATATTCTTGGAACGGCGCGCTACAGCAGCATGGCTGGCGCATTTAGCGCATTGGGCGGCGATATTTCGGCGGTGTCGGACAATCCCGCTGGTTTGGGCGTCTATCGCTGGTCGGAGGCGCAATTTTCGATCAATTTTGCCTATAATCAAACCAAAAACGATTGGGAAGGCATGGAGCGGAAAGGCGGAAACTACAGTTTCAACGCCAACAATGCCTCGTTTGTGTGGTCGTTTGCCGACCGCGAAGGCGAAAAAGGCTGGCTTGCCAACAATATCGGTTTCAGCTATCGTCGATTGAAAAATTTCAACCGCACCTACGAAGTGGCTGGTCCTGCGAGCCTCAATTCCATGACCGATTATCTGGCTGGTTTCACCGATGGCTTGAGTGCGTCGACCCTTTCGAGCCTCGATGCTTACACAAATACCGATGTGCCTTACATGTCGGAATTGGCGTATCGGAGTCATCTGATTGCCCCAAGCAGTGGCGCAGATTCGCTTAATTGGCACTCCATTTTGGGAAGCGATGAGAAATCGACTGCGCGCTACAAGGCGGTGGAGAGCGGCTATCTGAACGAGTATCAACTGACCTATGGCGCAAACATCAGCAATTTGGTCTATTGGGGCGTAAGTTTTGGTTTGGAAAGCCTTGACTACACACGCAAATCGAACTACAACGAAGATTTTGCGAGCAGTGGCAGTTTCTCGCTGCAAAACTATTTTCATGCTTCGGGCGTTGGCTACAATTTCAAGATTGGTGTGATAGCGCGCCCTGTGTCGTTCTTGCGCATCGGTTTTGCACTGCACACGCCCACATTCTACACGCTGAAAAATAGCCATTATGGCAAGATGGATTATGGTGTGGCGGTCGATAGTGTTGGTAGCACTGACACAAACTACACGCCAACGGGTTCCGATCGCTACAGTTTTCGCACACCGCTGAAACTGCAGGCTGGCGTAGGTTTCGTCATTGGACAATCGGCCATTGTGAGCGTCGATTATCGCTACACGGGCAAAAATTATCGCCTTGGTAGCAATTACACCTCGACCGATTTTACGAGTGCCTATGAGGCTGATAATGAGGACATTAAGAACTATGCTCGTGCCACACACCAAGTGCGTTTGGGCGTGGAAGGCAAAGTATTGGATGCACTTTCGCTGCGTGCGGGCGTGGCATATACCACACCTTCGTGCAAGGGTGCTGCCGAGCGTTTGTTGCCGCTCAACACCACGCGAACCGATTTGGAATACATGCGCTCGAATGGCAAGTTTGGTTCGATCTACGCTGCGGCTGGCATTGGCTATAGGTACAAAGGTTTTGCCGTTGATGTGGCTTACACCTACCGTCAGCAGTGCGAGGAGTGGTTGCCCTACAATTCGGACATTACTCCAGCCACCATCAAAACGCACAAACACAATCTGATTGCAAGTTTTTCGTGGAAATTTTGATCAATTATCTAATTATCTAATTTCCAATTATTTAATTAAATGGGTAGCCATCACCAACTGTAGAAGTTTGTGGATAGCGTAATCTGAAATTTGAAATCTGAAATTTATAATGTCTTCGCGTAAGCAAAAACCGCTGCCACTGTTGCAGCAAATAACCATCACCGATGTGGCGGCCGAGGGAAAAGCCTTGGCAAAAGTGGACGATATGGTCGTCTTTACACAATATGCCGTGCCTGGCGATGTGGTTGATATTCAACTATTTAAGAAGAAAAAAAACTATGCCGAAGGGCGCGTGGTGAAGTTTCATCACCTGTCGGATGTGCGTTGTGAGGCGCGTTGCGAACATTATGGCGTTTGTGGTGGCTGTAAATGGCAAATTTTGCCTTACGAGGAGCAGATTCGCTACAAGCAGCAGCAGGTAGTCGACAACCTGACGCGGCTCGGACACCTTAAGTTGCCAGAGATTTCACCAATCATCGGTTCGAAAAAGATTTACGAATACCGCAATAAACTGGAATTTACTTTCTCGAACCGTCGTTGGCTCACCAAAGAGCAGATTGCGGCGGGCGGCGAACTGCAGATGAACGGCGTGGGATTCCATATCCCTGGCATGTTCGACAAGGTGCTGGACATCAATCGCTGTCACTTGCAAGCCGATATTTCGAACCAAATTCGCAACGAAATTCGCAGTTACGCACTCGAACATCATCTCGAATTTTTTGATTTGCGCGCACAGACGGGCTTTTTGCGTACGCTGATGATTCGCACCACATCGACGGGCGAACTGATGGTTGTGGTGGTATTTTTCCGCGAATATGAGTCCGCGCGTACGGCATTGTTGGCGCATTTGGCCGAAAAATTCCCGCAAATAACATCGCTGCTTTATGTGATAAACGGCAAGGGCAACGACACCATCACCGACCAAGAAATCTGCGTTTTCAAAGGGCGCGACGCCATTTACGAAGAGATGGAGGGTTTGCGGTTCAAGATTGGCGCAAAATCGTTTTACCAAACCAATAGTGAGCAGGCTTACGAACTCTACAAAGTGGTGCGCAATTTTGCTGAACTCGCTGGAAATGAGTTAGTTTACGACCTCTACACAGGCACGGGAACCATCGCTAACTTTGTGAGCCGCAGGGCGCGCAAGGTCATCGGTATTGAATATGTGCCCGAGGCAATCGACGATGCCAAGGTGAATTCTGCGCTCAATGGCATTGAAAATACGCTCTTTTTTGCAGGCGATATGAAGGACATTCTCACCGATCAATTCATTGCCGAGCATGGTCGCCCCGATGTGCTGATAACCGATCCGCCGCGCGCTGGCATGCACGAGAGCGTGGTGAATGTGATTTTGAATGCCGCTCCACGGCGCATTGTCTACGTCAGTTGCAATCCTGCCACGCAAGCGCGCGATCTGCAGTTGCTCGATGCTAAATACCGCATCGAAGCGGTGCAGCCCGTCGATATGTTTCCGCACACGCACCATGTCGAAAATGTGGTGAAACTTGCCTTGCGCTGATTGTGGCTGGACTCTATTTGCACATTCCATTTTGTCGTTCGCGGTGCATCTATTGCGCCTTTCATAGCGGCACAGAACTCGATTTGCGCCAACGCTATGTCGGTGCGCTGTGCCACGAATTGCGTCAGCGGAGAGATTATCTTAACGGCGAAAGAATCTCCACAATTTACTTTGGCGGTGGCACACCATCGCTGCTCACGAAAGCTGATTTTCAGCAGATTTTTGATGAAATAAGTGCCAATTTTTTGGTAGATGATGGTGCCGAAATCACTGTGGAGTGCAATCCCGACGACCTTTCGGACGAATATGTGGCCGATTGGGCGTCGCTGCCGTTCAATCGCGTGAGCATGGGCGTGCAGAGTTTCGACGATGAGGAACTGCGTTTTCTGCGCCGCCGACACACTGCCGCGCAAGCCATCGAAGCCGTGAGGCGACTGCAAACGGCTGGTTTTCAGAATATTAGCATCGATTTGATGTTCGGTTTGCCCATGCAGACGGAGGCTGTTTGGCAACGCACATTACAACAAGCCACGGCACTTGGCGTGCAGCATATTTCGGCTTATAGTCTGACTTACGAGGGCGATACGGCGCTTGTCAGGTTGCGCAATCAGCACAAAATTGCCGAAGCCGACGAGGAACTCTGCCTTGCGCTGTTCAACCAGACCATCGACACGCTGCAGCAGGCGGGGTTCGAGCAGTACGAGATTTCAAATTTCAGTCTGGCGGGATTTCGTTCGCGGCACAATTCGAGTTATTGGTCGGGCGTGCCTTACCTTGGCGTGGGTGCTGCGGCGCATTCGTACAATGGGGCGGAGCGGCGTTGGAATGTGGCGGACACCAAACGCTATATTTCTGGAATAGAAAACGAAACGCCAGATTTTGGTTCAGAGGTTTTGACCAGCGACGATCATTATAATGAAACTGTTTTCACTCGTCTCCGAACGCGAGAAGGTATTGATTTACAGCAACTTGACGAATTTTATCGCAACTACTGTCTGCGCCTCGCGAAACCATTCATCGATAGCGGAAAATTGATACTCTCCGACAATCATTTGCGCCTCACGCGTGCTGGTATTTTTGTGAGCGATGGCATTGCAAGCGAACTATTTTTAGTGAGAAGTTAGCAGTTAGTAGTGAGAAGTGATGAGTGAGGAGTGTCTTTCCTACTTTATACACTTTTCACTTTATAGACTTTTTACTTTCCATTTTCCACTCAGTTCGCTTTGAATCCCGTAATTTTTTCCTCTTCCTGCATCTGTTCGAGCGTGGCGACCATCTTGTCGGTTACCGAAATGTGGCAACGGCGGGCGGTGAGGTGCGCGTCGTGGTGCTGCTCGCCATCGTGAATGCAGAAACACAATTCCACATTTCCCGCATTGTTTTTGAAAAGTGTGGTGAGTTCGTCGGCTGTGGCAGCATCGAGTTTGCTGAGCGGCAGCGTTATGGTCAGTCGGCGAATGAGTTTGTCGTGTTCGTCCTCGAGCAGGCTGATGTTGCTCACTTTTATCTCCCAAGTGGCTGGCGTGGTGTCGCCGGGTTTTGCCCAGCGGTTGGGGCGTTCTTGCACAGCGCCGCGCAGCAGCACAAACAGATCTTTTTTCAGATATTTCCCGAAATTGACATAATCTTCGCCAAACAGCGCAAATTCGCAAGTGCCAGAATAGTCCTCGACGGTCATGATGCCGTAGGGTTTGTTGTTGCGCGTAACGCCTTCGCGCGCTGCCACTACAATGCCGCCAACCACGAAATTGGTGGCTTGTTTGTTGTCCAGTTTTGGCTGAAGTTCGGTCAATTGGTGCGTGCAGCCGTAGAGTAGCGCCGTCTTGTAGCGGTCGAGCGGGTGAGCCGAAAGGTAGATGCCAACGAGTTCTTTCTCTTTGCTCAGGCGGTTGAGTGCCGACCACGGTTCTGCGTGCGGAACGGCAGGCTTGGGAATTTCTACGTCGTCGAATCCGCCAAAGAGCGAGTTTTGATTGGCGGCTTTGTCCTGCTGATAGCGGTTGCCGTAGGTCATCAGCGTATCGAGGAACGCTTCGCCTTTGGTATTCTGTGCCGAAAATTGCTCGCGGCTGATGTCGCCAAGCGCATCGAAACAGCCAGCCAGCGCCATGCTCTCGACGGCTTTCTTGTTGCACGCCGACAGATTGACGCGCTCCACAAAATCGAAAGTGCTTTTGTACGGACCGTTGGCTTCGCGCTCTTTTACGATGGCTTCCACGGCGCCTTCGCCTACGCCTTTTATGCCGCCAAGTCCGAAACGAATCACACCTTTTTTATTTACCGTGAAGTGCAGCGACGATTCGTTCACGTCGGGACCTTTCACCGTCAGGCGCATGGCTTTGCATTCGTCCATCAATTTGGTAACCTCCTTGATGTTGTCCTTGCTCACCGTGAGGTTGGCTGCCATGAATTCGGCAGGGTAGTTGGCTTTGAGGTAGGCGGTTTGATATGCCACCCAAGCGTAGCAAGTGGCGTGCGATTTGTTGAACGCATATTTTGCAAAACTCAGCCAAGTCTCCCAAATGCCGTCGAGTGTGGCAGCGGGGTAGCCGTTCTTTTTGCCGCCTTCGATGAATTTCGGATAGAGATCGTCCAGCAGGGCAATCATTTTTTTACCCATGGCTTTGCGCAGTTGGTCGCTCTGACCGCGTGTGAAGCCCGCTATGGCGCGCGAAAGCAACATCACCTGCTCTTGGTAGACCGTTACGCCGTAGGTATCTTTCAAATACTCCTCCATGCAGGGCAGCGTGTAGGTGATTGGCTCTTTGCCCTGTTTGCGCGCGATGAACTGCGGAATGTAGTCCATTGGACCTGGACGATAGAGCGCGTTCATGGCTATCAGGTCGGTGAATACGGTCGGTTTCAGCTCTTTCATGTATTTCTGCATGCCAACCGACTCGAATTGGAACACAGCCACGGTGCGTCCTTCTTGGAAAAGTCGATAAGTCGCCTCGTCGTCTATTGGAATGTGATCGATGTCGACTTCTTTGCCTTGCGAAATGCGAATGTTGCGCAGCGCCTCTTTGATGATGGTGAGCGTTTGCAGCCCAAGGAAGTCCATCTTGATGAGGCCAACCGATTCCACCACATGGCCATCGTATTCGGTGATGACGATATCTTTTTTCAGATTTTTATCGAGCACTGTGGCGAGTGGCGCAAAGTTCGTAAGGTCGTCGGCACCGATGATTACGCCGCATGCATGCACGCCAATTTGTCGCACCGTGTCCTCCAGTTCTTGCGCAATTTTGAACATCGGCGCGTATTCATCGTTGTTGGCAAATTCCTGCAGTTCGGGAATGTATTTTACGCAGTTTGCCAAATTCAGCTTTGGAATTTTGTCGATGGCTTTTTCGGCCTCCAGTTGCTTGAATGTCTTGCCAGTCTTGGGATCGCGCACATCTTCCATATTTTTTTCGGGGAAGAAACTTTTGATTTCTGCCACCTTCGGAAGTGGAATGTTGCGCACGCGGCTCACATCGGCAATGGCCGATTTTGTCGCCATCACGCCGTAGGTTACGATGCGCGCCACGCGTTCGATGCCATATTTTTTCGTAACCCAATCGATGATTTTGCTGGTGTCTTCGAAATCGACATCGATATCGGGCAGCGAGATGCGGTCGGGGTTCAGGAAACGTTCGAACAGAAGATCGTATTTCAGCGGATCGACGTCGGTTATTCGCAGGCAATATGCCACCACCGAGCCTGCCGCCGAGCCACGACCAGGACCAACCGACATACCCAACTCTTCGCGGGCGGCGCGAATGTAGTCGTGAACTATCAGAAAGTAACCTGGGAAACCCATCGTTTTCATCACATGCAGTTCGAACGTGATGCGGTCGGTTTGCTCGGGCGTGAGCGTCGCGCCATAGCGCATGTGAGCGCCTTCCCAAGTGAGTTTTGCCAGATAATCAGCCTCAAATTTTATGCGATAGAGTTTGTCGTAACCGCCAAGTTTGTGAATTTTCTCCTCGGCTTTCTCTTGCGACAGCACCACTTCGCCTTTTTCGTTGCGCGTGAATTCGTTGAAAAGATCTTCTTCGGTGAATTTTTTGCGATATTCTTCTTCGCTACCGAATTCGGCTGGAATGTCGAATTTTGGCATTATTGGGTCGGCATCGATGCTGTAGACCTCCACCTTGTCCACAATCTCCTGCGTATTTTCGAGTGCTTCGGGCAGATCGCTGAAAATGGCGGCCATCTCTTCGGGCGTCTTTAGCCATTCTTGTTTGGTGTAGTGCATGCGGTTGGGGTCGTCGAGCGTGACGCCCGTCGATACGCAGATAAGGTGGTCGTGCGCCTCGGCATTTTCCTCGTTCACAAAGTGCGAGTCGTTGGTGCAAATCAGTTTCACATTGTATTTTCGTGCCAAATCTATCAGCACGGGATTTACCTGCATTTGCCGCTGATACACCTCTTGGTCGCCGCCGGGCTTGTCAGTTTTGTGGCGCTGCAGTTCTATGTAGTAGTCGTCGCCAAAAATGCTTTTGAACCATTGCACGCTGCGTTCCGCCTCGTCGATTTTGCCTTGCATGATGAGCTGTGGCAGCTCACCGCCCAAGCAGGCCGACGACACGATGATGCCTTCGTGGTATTGCTCCAGCAACTCGCGGTCGATGCGCGGTTTGCCGTATTTGCCGTCGATGAACGATTTGCTCACCATTTTGCACAGGCTGTGGTAGCCCGTTTTGTTTTTCGCCAATAGAATAAGGTGCCAGCCGCTGTAGTCCACAATGCGCTCTTTGCCGCGTTCGTCGATCTCCTTCACTGTGGCATCTTTTTGCAGACGGCTGCGGCGCGCGCAGTAGGCCTCGATGCCCACAATTGGCTTGAATGGCACAAATTCCGCCAGTTTTTTCTCCAATTCTGGCAATTTCTGCTCCAGTTCGGGCAACGTGGTCTTGGCTTTGTGTGCATCTTCGAGGGTTTGCGCTAGGCGGTTGTGTTCAAACTCGTCGGTAACGCTCTTCAGTTGCTCTTCCAGTTCGGGGATTTTTGCGATCAGATCTTTCGCTTTCTGGATATTTTCGGTGCACTCCTTCACTTTTTTCTTTGGCGCAGAATTCACTTTTTTGCTGCAGTCGAGCAGTTCCTTTATGCCGAACATGTTGCCGTGGTCGGTCAGAGCCATGGCGTGCATGCCCGTTTTCATGCATTTGTCGATGAGGTCGGGCACTTTCGACATGCCATCGAGGGCAGAGTAGTGCGAGTGAACGTGAAGGTGTGTGAAGTTCATGTTGGCGTGTGTTTTTTGTCAGAAAAGATGGCGAAAACATCGTAGCAATGCGGTTTTTGCACTGCCAGACGCAATTTTCAAAGGTAACAACTTTTGCCTGATTACAAAATTTTTTCCCAGAAAAGATATTAACAGAGTGAGGAATTAGGAATTAGGAGTGAGGAATGGGGATTGAAAGCATGATA
>CAZGVF010000022.1:0-2604 GCA_964528925.1 uncultured Paludibacteraceae bacterium
GTGAAAATGCTCGTAAACCGCTGATGCTCTGGCAGTTCCGACAATTTCTGCAATTTCTTCGACCGATGCCAACGAGAGACGCTTCACACTTTTGAAATGGCGCAAAAGGTCGGTTTTTGTCTTTTCGCCAATGCCACGAATGCCATCAAGCTCCGAGGCGGTCTGCCGTTTGCTGCGTTTATTTCGGTGGAAAGCGATGGCAAAACGGTGAACTTCGTCCTGAATTTGCGTCAGAAATTTGAAAAGCGGATCGGTCGGTAACAATCCAACCTGCTTCGGCGGAAAACCATAGAGCAATTCTGCCGTTCGGTGCTTATCATTTTTCGCCAGGCCCGCAATTGGAATTTGCAACCCAAGTTCGTCCTCCACCACCTGCCGAATGGAATCCATCTGCCCCACGCCACCATCGGCAATTATCAGCTGCGGCAACGGCTCGCCCTCAGCCACCATGCGTGTGTAACGCCGCCGCACCACTTCGCGCATCGAGGCATAATCGTCGGGACCTTCCACGGTTTTGATGTTGAAAGTGCGATACTCTTTTTTGCTCGGTTTGGCTTTTCTGAAAACCACACACGCAGCCACCGCGTCGCTACCGCTGATGTTCGAGTTATCAAAACACTCAATATGCAGCGGCATGGCAGGGAGTTGCAATAATTTTTGCAACGAACCAAGCAATCGCGTCATGCGTTGGTCGGGATTCAATTTTTCTGCCTGCTTATATTTGTCCACTTTGTACTGCCGCACATTTTGTTGAGCAAGGTCAAGCAACTTCTTTTTGTCGCCACGCTGCGGCACAATAAGCGTTAGATTTTCATCGATGGAATCGGGCAAAAATGGCAAAACCAAGGTTTTCGATTCGCTGCGCAAACGCTGACGCAGTTCCAAAATGCCAAGCGTTAGAATTTCGGCATCTGGTTCGTCCATTTTTTTCTGATATTCAATGGTAAGTCCTTGAACTATAGAGCCTTTCGCAATTCTTAGAATGCTGATATAAGCTGAATTTTCGTCGGAATCGTAGCCAAAAACATCGATATTATCGTCGTGCGTGGTGGTGATGACGGTTTTTGTCTGATATTTTACAATGGCATCGTATTTCAATTTCAGCTGTTGCGCCTCTTCGAACCGCATCTCTTTGCTCAAATGCGCCATTTCATCGAGCAAATAACCCGTTACGGCATGACTATTTCCTTTGGCAATTTGCACGATTTCATCGATCATTTTTCGGTACTCTTCGGCCGACTGCAAACCAACGCAAGGTCCCATGCAATTTTTGATATGATATTGCAGGCAAACCTTAAATTTTCCCGATGAAATGGCGGTTTTTGTAATCGGCAATCGACATGTACGCACTGGATAAAGTTCATGAATGAGTTCGAGCAATGCATCGAGCGTCCACACCGAACTGTACGGACCATAATAGTCGGCACCACGCATTACTTGTCGCGTTTTGAACACGCGCGGAAATTCCTCGCGAGTGATGCAAAGCCACGGATACGTTTTACCATCTTTCAGCAAAATGTTGTAGCGCGGCTGATATTTTTTTATCAGATTATTTTCGAGCAGAAGCGCCTCATTTTCCGAATTTACCACAATATATTTCAGATCGACAATGTGGCGAACCAGCATATTTGTCTTTACCGAATCGTGCTCTTTGTTGAAATACGACGACACGCGCCGCTTGAGATCCACGGCTTTTCCCACATAAATTATCACGCCCTCGTCGTTGAAATACTGATACACGCCTGGGCAATGTGGAAGTGAGGCAATTTTATTTTTCAGTGCGTCGTTCATCAGCACAAAGTTACAAATTTTTCTGCAAGCATCAATTATCAAAAACAACGAAAGCGCAAAACTGAAAATTCTGCGCTTTCATCGGAATTTTTTGAGGTATCAATAGTGAATCAGCGAATCAACTTTTACATCTGAATCGAACTTTTCGCGCCCTTTCAAAGCATCGAGTTCAACGAGGAAATTCACATAGATTTTTTTCACGCCAAACTTACGCACCAAATCGCACGCTGCTTTCATAGTGCCACCAGTCGCCAAAAGATCGTCGTGAATAAGCACCACATCGTCGGGCGTGAGCGCATCTTTGTGCAGTTGAATTATATCGACACCATATTCTTTAGCGTAACTAATCTCGATGGTTTCGGCAGGAAGTTTTCCTTTTTTGCGTATCGGCACAAAACCAACACCCAATCTATTTCCCAACACAGGCGCCATAATGAATCCACGCGACTCAATTCCAATCACTTTTGTAATGCCACAATCCTTATAAAGACAATACATTTCGTCTTCGAAAAAGCGCATACAATCGGGATTTTTGAACGCAGTGGTCAAATCCTTAAACACAATGCCTTTGATTGGAAAATCTTTTACATCGCGAATTTCCTTTTTTACCTCTTCAATTGTCATATCGTTTTTCTTTAATTGTTCCACATGGAACATTTTATTCTCTAAATTTATAATTTCTATTTTGTTCCACGTGGAACATTAGCGACCTAATAAAATAAGCAGCACACTAATATCATTCGGCGAAACTCCCGGAATACGACTCGCCTGCCCTATTGTTTTGGGATTTATTTTCTCAAGTTTTTGGCGCGC
>CAZGVF010000022.1:2704-10178 GCA_964528925.1 uncultured Paludibacteraceae bacterium
GGCTCATCAACACCTTTTGTAACCAAATCGTCGATAAGCACGCCAATATAAGCCTCATCGCGCTGAAGTGTAAATTCATCGTCGCCATGCGCCTTTAAGTGCGCATTTATTCCAGCAATCAAACCTTGACCAGCCGCCTCCTCATAACCAGTTGTACCATTTATTTGTCCAGCAAAAAATAGATTTTTTACCAATTTAGTCTCGAGCGTATGATTCAATTGCGTCGGATCGAAAAAGTCGTACTCGATAGCATAACCAGGACGATAAGCTTCGGCATGTTCCAAACCTGGAATAGTTTTGAGCGCAGCAAACTGAATATCGATTGGCAGCGACGACGAAAAACCATTCAGATAATACTCTTGCGTGGTTTCACCTTCGGGTTCGAGAAAAAGTTGGTGCTGCTCTTTGTCGGCAAAAGTTACAATTTTAGTCTCGATGCTCGGACAATAGCGCGGACCAATGCTGCGAATTTGTCCATTATAAAGCGGTGAATCTTTCAAGCCACTTCGCAAAATAGCATGAGTTTCAGAATTCGTGTAAGTGATCCAACAACTACGCTGGCGTAAAATTCTTTTAGATGACGGCAAAAACGAAAAACGATGAAAATCGTCGTCGCCCTGCTGCTCCACCATTTTCGAAAAATCGATGGTGTTGCCATTCAGGCGAACAGGCGTGCCAGTCTTCATGCGGTCGGTAACAAAACCAACCTCTTTCAATTGCTCAGTAAGTCCGTACGATGCTTGCTCCGAAATGCGACCGCCTTTAATCTGCGTGCGACCAATGTGCATCAAACCATTCAGAAAAGTGCCGTTTGTAAGCACAACACTTTTTGCAGTAAAATCGACATTCATCAACGTGTGGCAACCGCAGATTACACCATCTTTAATATGTAACGATGTAACCGTATCTTGCCAAACATGAAGATTCGGCGTGTGATCGATCACTTCGCGCCATTTGGCAATGAACTTCATGCGATCGCTCTGCGAACGAGGACTCCACATAGCTGGACCTTTCGAGCGATTGAGCATACGAAATTGAATGGCAGTAGCGTCGGTAACCAAGCCCATTTGACCGCCAAGAGCATCTATCTCCCTGACTATCTGGCCTTTAGCTATTCCACCAACGGCTGGATTGCAACTCATCTGAGCAATTTTGTTCATATCCATGGTAATGAGCAGCGTGCGCGAACCCATATTAGCCGCAGCACAAGCCGCTTCACAGCCCGCATGACCAGCACCAATCACTATAACGTCGTACTCAAAAGTCATCGTTTTTGAAAAAGAAAGCGCAAAATTACAAAAAAATAGCGATATCAAAAAGTCGGTAGAAAAACTGTTGAAAACTTGTTATTTGTTTCTAGCAAAAATTGAAAACTTAGGGTTGCAAATTTGAAAAATGAAATTGTATATCGAAATAATTCGTAGAACAATGAACATTCGACCATAAAATTTTGAAAGTTATCAACCGCGTTACTAACAGATTTTTTTTCGATGAAATGGGTGAAAATCAACTTTTTGCGAACTTTATTCCCACTTTCAACAACCAAATATAATCATCATATTTTATTTTTAAAAATAAGAATAATATAATCTAGTTGTTGAGTTCACAACCATAAAATTTTTCCGATGAAATGGCGCAAAAGTCAGTTTTCACTCTGTACAATTTTGGCAAATGTCGATGTTATGGCGATTCATCAAAATTTGCTGGCGAAAGTGGTTGGCAACTCTACCCTGCCAAATGGTTTTAAAATCGGAATCGTGCAAATTTCCAAAACGATGATCGGCATTTTTATCGAAACAGCATGGCACCACATCGCCATCGCTGGTAACTACCGCGCCCTGCCACTGACGCAGACAAAAATTGTGCTGCGCATGTTTCAACTGCCACACACCATTTTTATATACGTAACGACTGAATTTTTGATTTTGCGGAATCAGTTCTGATTTTTCTTCAAAATTATAAATTTGTGCCGTTTTCACCGAGCATTTTTGAACATTCAGTTGGTGTTTCAATCGGAGAAAATCGTCAATTTCGTTTTCGTTGTGACTGAAAACCACGAATTGCAACTCAATTTCTGGCGTATTTATCGATAATTTTTGCTTTGCTTGGTTGATAAACTTGATGGCATCGATCACATTTTGCAGTTTGCCTCCGCGGCGGTAGCGTTCGTATGACTTTTGCGTGGTTCCATCGAGAGAAATTATCAGTCGCTTCAAACCTGAAAGCACAATTTTTTCAGCCATATCTTGGTCGATGTTTTGTGCGTTGGTTGATGTGGCTGTGTAGATGCCTCGTTTGTTGGCATAGCAAATTATTTCAAAAATTTTTGGAGCGAGAAATGGTTCGCCCTGAAAGTAGAGCATCAGATAGCAGAGCGTGTCGGCATTTTGGTCGATTACAGATTTGAAAATTTCGAAATCGAGATAGCGATTTTTTCGCACGAGGCGCCCTGAGCCCATCACGCATTCGGGACAATGCAGTTGGCACACCGCAGCTGGCTCCACCGAGAGCGACACGGGCGCACCCGCTACTCTACCCCGTTTGGTGACGAGTGCCAGCGCAAAACTTACCCTATTTTTCAGCAAGTTAAGCACTTTTTTTGGCGTGAGTGTGGCTAAAAATTGGTTCAACTCTGCGATTTTTTAGAAATTCCGCTGCAAAAATACACCTTTTTTTTCGTTTTGATGGTTAGTGTAATAATTTGATTTTCAACCAATTATCAACAATAAAATGAGCGTGTAAAATTTTTTTTGAGAAAAAACGGCAATTTCACGCAAAGAAATTGTAATTTTGCCTTTTGTAAAATAGAAAAATAGTATAAACCCCTTTAAATTTTTCATCATGAACAAAAAAGCAATTGTTTTGACGCTAGCTGCAGCCGTTTTGGTGCTGTTTGCCTGCAAGCCGCCTAAGACATTCGTCGACAATCTTAGGGTGAGCGTGAACCCACTGGAGTCGCACGCTGGGAAAATTGAGGTTACCATCGATGGTACTTTTCCTGTGAAGTATTTCCAGAAAAAAATGGTGATGACCGTAACTCCTGTGTTGAAATCGAAAACATCGGACGCTACATTCGAAGCCGAGCCTGTAACCTACCAAGGCGAAAAAGTGAAAGGCCAGAACAACGAAGTAATCAAATACAAAGTTGGCGGTCAGTACACACAAGTTGCTAAATTCGACTACGATCCAGCAATGGAAAGTTCGGAACTTTGGCTCGAAGTGAAAGGTACGCTTGGTAAAAAATCGTTTACCATCGATCCTATCAAAGTGGCTGATGGTGTGAACATCACCCCACTGTTGGTGGCTGTTGAGCCAGGCGATGTGAACGCAAAAATTGAGAAAGACAACTTCCAACGCATCATCGAAGAGAAGCAAGAGGCTGAAATCAAGTTCTTGATTCAACAATCGGAAGTGCGCAACTCGGAGATCAAGAGCGACGCTGTAGTTGCCCTCACGAAACGCATCGACGAGGCTAACAAAGCTGCTAATCTGGAAATGAAACAGTTGGAAATTGCTTCGTACGCTTCGCCAGATGGTGGTGTTGAATTGAACGAAAAATTGGCTGACAAACGCGACAAAGCATCGCAGAAGTTTATCAACAAAGAGTTGAAAAAACTAAAAGCCAACGTTACAATCGATAGCAAATTCACCGCTCAAGACTGGGAAGGTTTCCAGAAATTGATGGAAGAATCGAACATTCAAGACAAAGAGGTTATTCTCCGCGTGTTGAACATGTATAGCGATCCAGAACAACGCGAGGCTGAAATTAAAAATCTGTCGGCTGCTTACAAAACTATTGCCGATGAAATTCTGCCACAACTGCGTCGTTCGAAAATGGTTCTGTCGATTGATGTTATCGGTCGCAGCGATGCCGAAATTGACTCGGTTGCCAAAGCAAATCCTGACACCTTGTCGCTCGAAGAGTTGCTCTACGCTGCTACTCTGACCAACGATCTCGATCGCAAAGCCGAAATCTACACCAAAGTTACCGAGCTTCACTCTGGCGACTATCGCGGATTCAACAACCTTGGCGTAGTTCGTTACGAGCAAGGCGACATTGATGCTGCAGGTCGTGCATTCGAGAAAGCACACGAGATTGATTCGAAAAATGCTTCTGTAAACTTCAACTGCGGCATTGTGGCTCTGGCTAAGGGCGACGAGGCTAAAGCTGAAGAATACTTCGGAAATGCTGGTGGTGTAGGCGACGACCTGAATATTGCCAATGGTGTGATTGCTATTCGCCGTGCCGAATACGACAAAGCCGTTGAATTGTTTGGTGCTGCTAAAACCAACAACGCTGCTCTGGCTAAAATTTTGACCAAAGATTACGCTGGTGCTCGTTCGGTTCTCGAAAGCGTTGAAGCTCCGAATGCTAAAACAAGTTACATGTTGGCCATTGTAGCCGCTCGCCAAAACGACCGCGCTGCTGTGATCTCGAACTTGAAGAAAGCCATCGAGGCAAATGCCGATTTGAAAGCTAAAGCTGCTAAAGACGTTGAGTTCTTGGCTTATGCTGAAGATGAGGAATTTGCAGCTCTCGTGAAATAATTTAGCACGATATTTGTAAACTGTAGTCGCCTGCCAACCGATTGCGGTTGGTGGGCGATTTTTTCACCTCCCCAACTCCCTCCAGAGGAGGGGCTTAAAAACAAAACAAAGAATATGAAAAGAGAGAAAAATGATGCGTTGCTGGCGTTGAAGTTAGCGCGCAAGAAGAGCAGGGAAGAGGAGATTGCGGCATTTGGTCACGCAATTTGCTACAAGAAAGTCTTCGTTGACCGAACGAAGTACAATCGCAAACGCGACAAGGCGAATCGACACAAAGGCGGTTCGCCTTATTTTTTAGTGTTAGTAGCAAGTAGAAAGTAGTAAGTCGCAAGAAGGGGTCCCTGCAAAAACTAGAAATTGAAAATTAAAACCAATAGACTCTGAATAATGCGTTAAACTTTTCAACTCATCAACTCATGAACTTATTAACTAATTTCGTATCTTTGCAAAGTAAAATCAATTTACCATGAAAAAGAGAATTTTTCTTTCGTTTTTGTTGTGTGTGCCGCTATTGGCTGGCGCGTGGGGACTCGAAGGTCACCGCATTATTGGCGAGGTGGCGCAGCGAAATTTGACCAAAAAAGCACAAAGACAGATTGTTGCTGTGCTTGGCGGAAGCACCATTGCCATGGAGGCAAATTGGGGCGATTTCATCAAAAGTAATCCTGATTTCAAGGAATTTAGCGATTGGCACTACAATAACTTCGAGGCGGGGCTTACACGCGCTGAATTCGACAGTGTGGCGATGCTCACCGATCGCGGACAGGCAGTTTATCGCATTTACTACTTGATTGATCGCCTGAAAAACGACAAAAACGACACCATTGCGCTGCGTTATCTCATTCACATTGTGGGCGATATTCATTGCCCGATGCACATGGGGCGACCTGAGGATCGTGGCGGCAACAGCATCAAAATAAAATGGTTCGGGCGACAGACCAATCTGCATGCGCTTTGGGACGATGCGCTCATCGATGGGCAGAAACTGAGTTACACCGAATATACCGACCACATTTTGCGCACGCAGCCCTACAAATATGCCGCTTTCGAGCCTTCGCAGGTGAAAGATTGGGCATGGCGCACGGTGCAAAATGGCGAGCAAATCTACGCTAATGTGGCGCTCACCGAGAAGCCTTACAACTATATTTATCAATTCAAAAATATGTGGGAAAGCAGTCTGATGCTCGGTGGATTGCATTTGGCGGCTATTTTGAATGAAATTTATAAGTAGAGTAAAGAGTAAGGACAAAAGAATAAAGACGGGACAGTGCGGTTATGAAAAAATATGCCGTAGAACATAAATTTTACTTTTGTTCAATTTGAAAAAAAGTTGTACTTTTGGAATTCAGCAATAATCTAAAATTTCTATGTGGACCGAAAAAGATTTAGAGCAGTTGCAGGCCAAAGGCATTACGCCTGAGCAGGCCGAGCGTCAGTTGGCGAGTTTTGTCGACGGATTTCCCTATTTGCAGATAAAGCAGGCTGCGGCCGTTGGCAATGGACTTTTGCGCCTTTCGCACGACGAGGCTGCGGCTGCCATCGAGGCGTGGAATGGCTATTTGGCTGGGTCGGGGCGTGTGGTTAAGTTTGTGCCTGCTTCGGGTGCTGCCAGTCGCATGTTCAAGAATCTGTTTGAGTTTTTGAATGGCGATTACGACGAGCCTCAGACCGATTTTGAGAAGGAATTTTTCGCTAATCTGAAGAATTTTGCCTTCATCGGTGAGTTGAATGCCGCCTGTTTGAAAAACGAAGGTCGCACCGCTGCCGAATTGGTGGCTGAGCATCGTTACAAAGATGTGGTGTCGATACTTTTGGAGCCGAAAGGCATGAATTATGGCGCATTACCAAAAGGATTGCTCAAATTTCATCGCTATCCGAACGAGGTGCGCACGCCATTTTTGGAACATTTGGTCGAGGGTGCGCTCTATGCCACAGTCGAGGGGCGTGCGTGCATTCACTACACTGTTTCGGCGGAGCATCGTGCGCTATTTGAGCAGCATTTGCGTGCTTCGTTGCCTGAATACGAAAAGCGTTTTGGAATAAAATTCGAGGTAACTTTTTCGGAACAGAAACCATCGACCGACACCATTGCTGCCGATGCCGAAAACAACCCTTTCCGCCTGAAAGATGGCAGCATTTTGTTCCGTCCGGGCGGCCATGGCGCGCTCATCGAAAACCTGAACGACATCGATGGCGACATTGTTTTCATCAAAAATATCGACAATGTAGTGCCTGATCGGTTGAAAGAGCCAACAGTTGATTACAAAAAGATAATTGCGGGCTTGTTGGTTTCGTTGCAGCGGCAAGCGTTTGCTTATCTCGAAGAGTTGGAAAACGACAAAATTAGCGATGCTAAACTTGCTGTGATAGCGCAGTTCTGCACGGCGCGATTGAACAATCAGAATCCAAATCAGCAGCAGTTGAGTAGGGTAGAGTTGATTGATTATTTGCGTCGCAAACTGAATCGCCCGATGCGCGTGTGTGGCATGGTGAAAAACGAAGGTGAGCCGGGCGGTGGTCCGTTCCTCACGGTGAATGCCGATGGTACCATTTCGCCGCAAATTCTTGAAAGTTCGCAGATAGCCGACAAAGCCATGATGGCCGAGGCAACGCACTTCAATCCCGTTGATTTGGTGTGCGGCATCAAAAATTACAAGGGCGAAAAGTTCGATTTGCCGCGTTATGTCGACAAAAATACCTGCTTTATTTCGTCGAAATCGAAAGACGGGCGCGAGCTGAAGGCGTTGGAGTTGCCAGGGCTTTGGAACGGCGCTATGAGCGATTGGAACACCATTTTTGTGGAGGTTCCGATAGAGACTTTCAATCCTGTGAAGACTGTGAACGACCTTTTGCGTCCGCAGCATCAGTAGAGCAGAGAAAATAAGAGAAAAAGGCTGATTTCCGTGTGGATTTCAGCCTTTTTTTG
>CAZGVF010000022.1:10278-17164 GCA_964528925.1 uncultured Paludibacteraceae bacterium
TTACTCTTCCTCTTTGTACCAACTAGCGTACATGGCGTAGTTGTGCGCAATTTTTTGGTTTATCTCTTTCGATTGTTCGGGCGAGACGGCTTTCACCTGTTTGGCGGGAACGCCAGCCCAAATGGTGTAGGGTGGAATCACGGTATTTTTCAGCACCAATGCGCCAGCCGCCACTATAGCTCCTTCGCCTACTTCGGCGCCATCGAGTAGGGTAGAGCCCATGCCAACGAGCGCGTAGTCGTGGACCGTAGCGCCGTGAATGGTAACGTTGTGTCCAACAGATACATAATCGCCAATGTGGATTTGCGATTTTTCGTAGAGCGTGTGCAGCACCGCGCCATCTTGAATGTTCACATGGTTGCCTATGCGAATGGAGTTGACATCGCCGCGCAATACTGCGCCGAACCAAATGCTGCAGCCGTCGCCCATCACTGTGTCGCCAATGATTGTGGCGTTATCGGCCAAAAAACAATCTTTTCCGATTTGCGGCTCGAAACCGCGTACTTTTTTGATTAAAGCCATAAGTTAAGATTTTAAATTTCAGATTAAAGATTTCAGATTTTCTCGTTCTAGTCCGATGGTGGTTGGCAGTCCGTGACCGCAATAAACGGCAGTTTCGTCGGGCAGAGGTAGCAGTTTTTTTGTGATGCTGTCGATGAGTGCTTGGTAGTTGCCGCCTTGCAAATCGGTGCGTCCCATGCCACAGCGGAATAGCGTGTCGCCCGAAAAAAGCACTTTTTCGTTTGGTTCGTAGAAACAGACGCTGCCGGGCGAATGTCCTGGTGTGTGCAGTACGTGCAGTTCCATTTTTCCAACCGAAATGATGTCACCCTCGTTCAAATAGCCGCCAAGTGGTTGTGGTTGCACACCTTCGTAAATGCCGAAATATGCTGCTAAATCTACTATGTGATCGCCAAGAAATTCATCGTCTTTGTGTGCATCGGGCAGAATGCCGTAGGTTTGCGCCAGCATGTGGTTGCCCATGGCATGGTCGAAGTGCAGATGCGTGTTCAGCACCCGTTCGATGGTCAGATTTTTGGCGGCGATGTATTGTTGAAAGCATTCGTTTTCGGTTGAAGAGAGGCAGCCGCAGTCAATCACAATGGCGCGCTGCGACTCGTCGTGCAGCACATAGGTGTTTTCGTACACGGGGTTGACTTGGAAGAATTTGATTTCCATTGTGGGCAGAATTGTAGTTGGCTAAATCTTTCAACTGCGCTTAGTGCAGCGGCAGATAGACCACTTTTTTGGTTTCGAAATAGGGTTCGGCGAACCATTCGCTCACTTCGTAGGTGGTGGCAACGTGGCGGAAGGCAAAAATTTCGCGATCGAGTTCGCCGCCTTTCAGGCAAATGAGGCCGTTTGGCAGACCGTTGTGCTGCTCGTGGCTGATGTTTTTGCGCACCAATCGCACCAAATCGCCCAGTGGCATCACGGCGCGACTCACCACAAAATCGTATTTCTCCTTGTCGTCCTCCATGCGCATGTGGGCAAAGGTGCAGTTTTTGAGTCCGATAGCTTGTGCCACTTCGCTTGCTACGCGCACTTTTTTGCCTACCGAATCGACCAGATGAAAATTCACCTCAGGGAACATGATGGCCAACGGAATGCCGGGAAATCCGCCGCCTGTGCCAACATCGACAATTTTTGAACCTGCGGCAAAATTCAGCACATGCGCAATGGCCAACGAGTGCAACACATGGTGTTCGTACAGGTTTTCGATGTCCTTGCGCGAAATCACATTAATTTTGGCGTTCCAATCGGTGTAGAGAGGATACAAAGCCTCAAATTGCTGCTTCTGTTCGTCGGTGAGGTTTGGAAAATATTGCTCGATAAGGTTCATTTTTCGCCAAAGTAAAATTGGTAAACTGGTGTTTCGTCGCGCAGGATTGGGCGAAGTGACTCTTTGCCGATCAGCAGGCGTGTTTCGCCCATGGCATACGGCGCAATGTCGTAGGGATTGAATAGGTAACAAATGCCTTCGTCGGTGATTGAAAAGTTGCCGTTTGGCGCAATTTGGTCGGTGAAGAAATCGCTCAATGCAAGATTATTTTTTGCCGTGTAAGCCTTCAGCGCATTGTTTAGCAGTGCAATAATTTGGTCGGTGGCATCGGCGGTGAAAATGTCGTCTTCGGTCAGTTGATTGCCATTTTCGAGGTCGAAAACCCAGCAGATGGTGCTTCCCATGCCGTGTGCGCCGCCTGTGTACATGTAGCGTGTCATTTCGTAGCTAAGTAGTTGATGATCAGCATCTTGCAGCGTTTGAACGGCCTCAACCCTCTCTTCGTAGAAATTGGCGCTGGCAAATTCGTCGAGGTCGGTCGACATCATGTTGAATTCGCTTTCGCAGTCGGTGATGTAGGCGTCGAGTAGGTCGCTGTTTGGCAGGTTCACATATTTTTCGCCGAAAATGTCGGTTACGAGTGTGGCGCGAATCAAGTCCTCCGCCTCGTCATTTAGCGACAATGATGGTAACTCTACATCGTAGTCCACATCGAAGCATTTCACTGTGTCGCCTGGGCAATTTATTTGCTTGCTAGCAGTCAGTTTTGTAAAACTGATGCTCTCACTTTTTTCGCTGCCGCACGATGCAAGCAGCAATGCGCTGATAATCAGCGCAAAACCCGTTTGAAATCGATTAGTTTTCATAGCCATTTGTTGGTATTTTTGGGTGAATTTTTTTCCAAATCAGACTACAAAAATAGGTATTTTTTGTAAAAAATGGTCGAATTCGGCTCACTTTTTTGATTTTTGCACTAATTTTGCGGTGTTTTTCCGCGATGAAGCATTTCGTTCGACATATTGTTAGCCTTGCGTTGGCGTCGTATTTTCTTGTGGCGGGCTGCGGATTTAATGTGGCTCACTACTGCTGCGAGGCGTGCGCCGAACACGGCATGCGCATGTTCACTGCCGCTGGTTGCTGCGACGAGGTGCATCACAATCACAGTCACCACGAACACGCCAGTGCGCACTGCTGCGAGCATCATCATGGCGACGGATTCAGCACTGCGCACAACGCTTGCACGCTGCAGCGTCTCGCTATCGACATCAGCACGCTCGATTGCCAACATATCGACGTGGCGCCTGCCGTGGTTTGGTGCGAGACCATTTTGGCTGACGCGCCATTGCTGCCAACCGTTGACGAAAATTGCGCACAAAACTTCACTTCGCATGCGCCGCCGCTACTCTGCACAGGGCGCATTGTGCTTTCGCGCATAGCTACTCTGCTCATTTAATTCTGATTTTTTCGACCAAAAACGCACTCCGAAATCGATTTCATTTCGGAGCGCGCAGTGAACATTTGTTCAACCGAAAAAATTAGAATCACAATGAAAAAAATTACTTCAACTCTTTTATTTTCAATCATTTGCATTGCCTCCGCTGCTGCCGAAAGCGTCAGTGGCATGGTGAGCGACGCTGCTGGCGAACCGCTCGTCGGTGCCGAAATAGTTTGGCAAGGCACAGGCGTTGGCACAGTGGCCGATGTCGATGGATTTTTCGAGATTGAAACCACCGACGCCACCAATCAACTTCAAATCAGTTATCTTGGCTACAAAACTGCCACTCTCACGGTTTCTGATGCATCGGAAACGCTGCTTGTAACGCTCGAAGACGAAAGCACGCAGCTGAACGATGTGGAGGTTTCGGCGCGCGCTGTTGGCACGGTTGCGTCGCGTGTGTCGGCCGTGCAGACGCAGCGCATTACGGGAGCGGAATTATGCAAAGCCGCTTGCTGCAATCTGTCGGAGAGTTTCGAGACGAATGCTTCGGTTGATGTGGCTTATAGCGATGCCGCAACGGGCGCAAAACAGATTAAAATGCTCGGACTTTCGGGCAATTATGTGCAGATGCTCACCGAAAATACGCCGGGCATTCGTGGCTTGGCATCGAGTTACGGCATGGAATACATTCCTGGCTCGTGGATGGAGAGCATTCAGGTGTCGAAAGGTACGGCATCGGTGGTGAATGGTTACGAAGCCACCACGGGGCAGATAAATGTGGAATTTCTAAAACCACAACTTGCCTCGCCAATTGCCATCAATGCTATGCTTAATTCCGAACTTTGCGCTGAACTGAACGCCACGGGCGGCTGGGACATAAACGATCGTCTATCGACTGGCGTGCTGATGCAATATCGCAACGAAAGCATGGAGCACGACCAAAACAAAGATGGATTTTTGGATATGCCAAAAGGAAATCGTGCCAATTTGTTGAACCGCTGGTACTACAAAAACGACGATTACACCATGCAACTGCTGGTGCGCGGACTTTACGACGATCGCCAAGGCGGACAGACCAAAGCGTGGCGCAAGGCAAATCCCGACGCAACGCCCTACGACATTGATATTCAGACCATTCGCGTCGATGGATTCATGAAAAATGGCTATGTTTTCAATCACGAACTTGGCACGAGCATTGGCATCATTGCCAGCGGAGCCTATCATCGGCAAAACAGCCTGTATGGCGCCACGCACTACGATGCCACGCAAGGAAATGGCTATTTGAATGCCATTTTTCAGACCTATTTTGATGAGGAAAGTCGTCACAAACTCACCGCTGGATTGAGTTTGAACTACGATCACTACGACGAATTGCTCGCTACAAATCGTCTGCAAGACTCCATCTACAACAAAAAACGCGACGAATTTACGCCGGGCATTTTTGCCGAATACGATTTCAAATACGACGAAAAATTGTCGTTGCTCGTTGGTGTGCGAGGCGATTGGAGCAATTATTACGGATTTTTCTGCACGCCGCGTTTCAATGTGCGCTATTCGCCTTGGAAATGGTGGAATTTGCGCGCTTCGGTGGGATTAGGCTATCGTTCGCCAAACATCTTGACCGACAATGCTGCGCTGTTTGCTAGCAGCCGAAAAATCATTCTTGTTGAAGAAAAATTTGCCCAAGAACGTGCTGTGAATGCTGGCATCAGCACCACATTCTACATTCCAATTGCAAGTCGCGAGTTGCAACTGTCGGCCGACTACTACTACACGCATTTCATCGAGTGCGTGGTGGCCGATTTTGATAGCGATCCGCACGCCGTAACGCTCAGCAATTTGCATGGCGGACGGTCGTATGCTGGCAATTTCCAAGTGGAGGCGTCGATGGAGATTTTGCGCGGTTGGACCATGACTTTGGCCTATCGTCAGAGCGATGTGAAACAGACCATCAATGGGCAATTGCGTGAAAAACCGCTCACCAATCGCTTCAAAGGGCTGATTACCACATCGTATCAAACGCCACTGAAAAAGTGGCAATTCGACTTCACGGCGCAGTTCAACGGTGGCGGTCGCATGCCCGATCCAGACAAAGAAAATCCGCTGTGGAGCGAGCGTTTCGACTGGTATCCGCAACTTTTGGCGCAGGTAACCTACTATTTCAAAACTTGGAGCATCTATGTCGGTGCCGAAAATATGACCAATTTCAAGCAGAAAACTCCGATTATCGCTGCTGATGATCCCTACAGTGCCGATTTCGATGCCTCGATGGCGTGGGGACCAATCACTGGCGCAAAAGCGTACGTCGGTTTCCGCTGGTCGCTGGATCGTAAATAATTGCTTAATTATCTAATTTCCAATTATTTAATTACTCTTTTTGGTAGAATTTTAATCAACAAAAAAACATTCAATCTTATGAAAAAATTAATTTTTGGCGTTGCCATGCTGTTGGCTGCCACAAGTGCCTTTGCGGCAAAACAGACTGTGCGTTTGGTCGTATCACAAATGGAGTGCGCCAACTGCCAAGCTAAAGTGCAAAAAACGCTTGCCTACGAGCGTGGTGTGAAAGATCTCGAATTCAATCTTGAAAATCGTGTGGTTACCGTTACCTACGACGATGAGAAAATCACGGTGAAAGATCTGCAAAAATCGCTGCTCAAAAACCTGAAATATCGTTCGCGCGTGCTGAACGAAGGCGATGCGCTGCCCACTTTCGACAAAGAAGATGCCGACGAAGAGGAGCATCACCACGAACAGAGCGAGGAATAAGTCGTTCTATTTGGTTGACAATCAGCGAGATATAATATTTCGCTGCAAAAAGTGTGCGCACATTTTCTTTTGTTAGAAAAAAAGCGTAATTTTGCGCTGCATTTTGGCATATAGTGTGCACTATGGATACATTGAGCCAGTTTGAGATAACCGCCGAGCAGTTGAAGGCTGATAATCAGCAATTTAACTACCAGATTGGCAACGATTTTTTTGAAGCTTTGCCCGATGCGGAGGTCAAAAAAGGCGAGCTCACTGCGGTCATCAACACGAAAAAAACGACGGGAAGGGTAGAACTTCACCTCGCAATCGATGGCGAAATAACTGTTCAATGTTGCCGCTGCCTCGACGAGATGCAGTTGCCCGTGCATACTACCGATGTGCTGACCATCACTCTAGGCACAAGTAGTGACGAAGATGCACTCTGCATCACGCCTGAATGCCCAAGTGTGAACATAGCGTGGAATGTGTACGAAGCCATTGCGCTCTGCATACCCATTGCTCCCATGCATGCCGAGGGCGACTGCAATGCCGAAATGATGGCGAAATACAACGAATACGCCGTCGACAACGAAAAGAAAACAGAGACGGACCCGCGATGGGACGCTCTAAAGAATATGAGTACTAACAACTAAATGTAGTTAAAACAATGGCACATCCTAAACGAAAACATTCGAAACAGAGAACAGCCAAACGTCGTACGCACGACGTAGCCGTTGCACCAACGCTGGCCGTTTGCTCGAATTGCGGCGCCACACACATTTATCACACCGTTTGCCCTGAATGCGGTTACTACCGTGGCAAATTGGCTATCGAAGTAAATGCTGTTGAGGCCTAACAATTCGCTGTCGAATTAAAACAGCTGAACTCCCCACTCGAAATTCGGGCGGGGAGTTTTT
>CAZGVF010000023.1:0-16931 GCA_964528925.1 uncultured Paludibacteraceae bacterium
TTACTTAATTTTCAATTATTTAATTGAGATTTTTGGACGATCAGAAATTTATCAGTAATTTTTTTCTAGAATTGTTTTTTCAGAAAAAAATCGTATCTTTGCAATGCTAATTAACTAAAAAAATAAGAACACTATGGCACATGTAATTTCCGACGATTGTGTTGCTTGTGGCACTTGTATAGGCGAATGCCCTGTAGAGGCCATTTCCGAGGGCGACATCTATCACATCAATCCCGACATTTGCACCGACTGCGGCACTTGCGCAAGCGTTTGCCCTTCGGAAGCAATTCACCCGGCTTGATTCTGAACAATCGCAAAATTCTCGATGCCGACTCTCTTTTTCGGAGGGTCGGCTTCGTATTTTTTGCCTGAAATTAGCAATAAAAGTGTGTTTTTTTCGTTGAAAAAAAGTAGGTTTCTAATTTCTGATTTCTAGTTATTTCGGAATAAGTTTTTGAAAAAAACAATTCTCATATTGTCGTTGTTGCTCTGCTGTGCGCTTGGGGTGCGCGGGCAGGACAATTTGCCCATGGCCGACTACAAAACCGTCCATTTTGGCTTCACGCTCGGAATGAATTTCGCCGATTTTGGCTTCACGCCTAGCAATTTGGAGATCGATGGAAAAGTTTATAAAGCCGATGTGTCGATAATGATTCCGGGTTTCACGGTGGGCGTGATTGGCGATGTGCGCATGGGTAATTACTTCAATTTCAGGCTGATACCAACTTTTCATCTGACCGACCGCACCATTTATTATTCCAATAATGTGGACGACGAAATAATCACCACCAGCGTGAAATCGACCATGATTGCGGTGCCGGGCTACATCAAATTCAGCGGTCCGCGCATACGCAATGCGCGCCCGTACCTGATTGCTGGCGGCGGCGTTATGTTCGACCTCGGGCGCGACCGTCAACAGCCTGTGCTGCTGAAAATGCTCGACTATTTTGTTGATTTTGGCGCGGGCTGCACCATCTATCTGAAGTATTTCCGCCTGTCGCCCGAAATAAAATACAGCATCGGATTCAACAATGTGCTGGAACCGTGGGAAGAGCGCCAGAACGATGTGATAGCACCAACCGACGATAAATTCACCCTCGCCATCAGCAAGTTGACCTCGCGCATGCTGACCATTTGCCTCAATTTTGAGTAACAATCCAACGGTTTGAACATAAAAAAAGAGCAGTCCCAACATTGAGATTGCTCTTTTTTTGCGCGGAAAGTGAGGGATTCGAACCCCCGGAACAGTTACCCGTTCACCGCATTTCGAGTGCGGCCCGATCGACCACTCCGGCAACTTTCCTTTCCGAAAAGCGGTGCAAAGGTACTGCTTTTTTTTGTAACAACAAAGAAAAAACGGAATTTTTTGCGAAAAAAATTTTAGTCGCAAGTCGCAAGATGCAAGTCGCAAGACGGGGACAGTGCAGTTGGGAAGATAGAGCAGAGAAGAAAGATTTTGGGCGTATATATAATATGGTGTGAGAATAATCATCGAAGGATTGAATTATTGAATCATCGAATCATGGCATTATCGAAGGATTGAATTATTGAATGATGGAATTGCAGCCCACAATTTGAAATCGATACAATTCATCAATTTGCTTTCAAATTGTAATCTTATCGCGAAAAAAATGCTTAAAAACACCTTGCTCAAGTGCCAAAAAAGTGCAAAAAAGTGACGAAAATATAATTTTGACATGCTTCTTTGCTACTGATATTCAGTCTCTTATAAAAATCTTTTCTATTTTTTTTTTTTTTTTCGATTGTAAACATTACCTTTGTGCTTGTGTTATAAACATTATTATTTAACCTGAAAAATTTAAGAAAAATGAAGGAAAAAATTTTTTGTGGTGCAGCCATGCTTGCTGTTTTGGCATTGGTAGGTTGCAAAAAAGAACAAAGCCAGTTTACACTCGATAACATCGAGCAGAAGGCTACCATTTCGGGTACTGTAGTGTACCAATCGAACCTTGTTGGTCAAGCCAGCGAAGAGGTTGCGCTGAGTGGCGTGCGTGTTGCTGCTAAAGTTGATTACAATCAGTACAGCGACGATGCCAAAGGCGTGAAACAATTCGAGGTCGAGACCGACAGCGCAGGTCAATTCTCTATTTCGATTCCTACGGGTTCGAAATCTATCAAGGCGGCACTGCACATCGATGTTGTGAAAACCGCACAAGATGGCAAAACCATCTATTTGGGCGAGTACGATCGCAACTACACTGTGAACGCCAACGAGGCGAAAGTTGAGAAAATTGTGCTTGCAAAAGACGAAGTGCTGAGCGAATGCGTTGCCGAAGGTACGCTGAAAGGCAAACTGACCTACGATGCAGGCACTGTGAACAAAGCAGATGGCACAAAAGAAGAAGGCAATGTTGCCGCTGCTGGCGCGAATGTAGTTGCTAATGTAGAATATGCTGCTGCTGGCGTTACTCGCAAATTTATTGCCAAAACCGATGCCAATGGTGAGTATGTTTTCACCATTCCTGTAGAAGAAAATGGTTGCGCTGTTGAAGTTAACATCGAGCAATTCAAAGGCACTTACACCGAATTCAAAAACAACCAATGGGTTACGGTTGATGCTTATTATTCGATGAAGGCTTCTCAAAGTGCTGCAGTAAAAGGTGGCGAAATTTCTGTTTTGGATATTGAGGCAGATAAGTGTGATAAAATCTACGAGGCTACCAAAACTCAAGTCTCGTTCAAAGTGAAAGGTAAATTACTGCAAGAGATTGAAAAAGCCCAGTACGACAGCAAAGGCGAAAAGAGAACTGGCACCGAACTTGGTACCAAAGCATCGGCCTATGCCTTTACAGTTGATGTGTATAATTTTGACACTGAAGAGCGTATTATCTATGCTGGAAATAAAGCCAACGAAAAAGGAGAATACGAAGTAGAGGTAAAACTTTACGATGATTGGAATGTGGCAAAGGACGTTATCGAAGTTACTATCTATGCCGATCAATCGAATGTAGTAAACGATTTCGCTCACTACTATTTTGCATGGGACGAGGATTCTGACAAATTCCTGTTCGATCCCGACACCGATTACAAAACTCAACGCCTGACTGGTATCTACAAAGGTGGAAAAGAAAATGTGGCTACAAACAAGTATATAGATGAAAAGCAGATTTTCTTTGATCTAAACATGGACGATGCAGTGCTGCAATTTGAGCCTGAAAATGAAGATTTGATTTTTGGCGTAAGGGAAATTGGCTCGTCGTTAACGTATGCTTCTGCTTCGATGATTAAACCTGATGGCGCTGCTAAATTTGCTGGCTACTATAGCGAAATTAACTTCGGCAAAAAAGATGGTGCTGATCGTCTGATCTACGCTGGTGGTATCACGATTTGGTAAACTTAAAAACGAATTACGACTATGAAAAAGATAGTAAGTTGCCTTTTGGTGGCAGCGTTGGCAATGCCAATGTTTGCCCAAGAAGAAGCGACCGACAAAGGTTCGTATCTGCCCGAGGCAGGCGACTTTGCCATTGGCTTCAATGTGAATCCGTTCACTAACTATATTGGTAAATTGTTTAACGGTAGCACCAATGCTTCTATCGACAATTCTGCGATAGGCGGTTCTGGTTTGCTGTGGAATCAAGATTTGAGCAGCCTTTCATCGCCATATCCTTTGGTTTCGATTCAGGGCAAATACATGCTTACCGATCAGTTGGGCATTCGCGCCAACATTGGTCTGTTGCTCAACCGCGACACCGAGCAGAAGTATCAGCAGGACGATGCTGCCGTGGCTCTCGACCCACTGTCGCGCCAGAAAGTTACCGATTCGTACAAAAAAGCGCAAACTGGCGGAAGCCTTTCGGTTGGTGTAGAATATCGTCTTGGTAAAGGTCGTGTGCAAGGCGTTTTCAGCGGTAGCGCACTCTATGCATTCTCGCTCGAAAGCGAAAAATATTCGTACGGCAATGCCATCACGGCTGTGAACCAAAAACCATCGAGCCTCGATACTTGGGAGAGCATGGGCTCGGCTATGCCAAATGCGCGCATGCTGAAAGAGTATGCCGACGGCACGCACACCATTGGTTTGGTTGGTAGCGTAGGCGTTGAGTGCTTTGTAGCTCCAAAAATTGCACTGGGTCTCGAGGTAAATCTCGCTCTGCTCTATGCTTGGACGCCCAACAAATATGCTCTGTACGAAGGCTACAACCTGAATAGCGAAAAAGTTGAGGAGTTTACCGACCTTGTTTCACCCAAAAATAGCGCGTTCGTGTTCGGCACGCAAAATGTTGGTGCAAATCTTTATATGGCTTTCTACATCGGCAAATAAAGTTATAGGGTAAAATGAAAATTTCCGCTGCTCGTTGTTGCGAGTGGCGGATTTTTTTGTATCTTTGCAAAGGAAAGATGAGAGGTTATAGGTGAGAGTTGATAGGAAAGACTATGACTAAGACCTTGGTATCTGCAACTAATTAGTAGCCAATTCTTGCGACTTGCTACTTACATCTTGCTACTAAAAAATGAAAAATGAAAGATAAAATCGTCTATTTTTGTAAGGAGTGCGGGGCTGATTACCCGAAGGCATACGGGCGTTGTCCGGCGTGCGGTGCGTGGAATTCGTTTGTGGAGCAGAAAGTACAGAAATCGGTTCCGCAGCGCGTGGTCGACCATGGTTTTGTGACGCCTAACGGTGTCGCTCCCGTGCGCATCGATAAAGTGGAGGCGCAGGCTGAGATGCGTATCGACACGAAAAATGCGGAGTTGAATCGTGTGCTGGGCGGTGGATTGGTGCCTGGTTCGCTTGTGCTGATAGGCGGTGAGCCGGGCATTGGTAAAAGTACGCTGGTGCTGCAGGTGGCGCTGCGCATGGCGGGCAAGAAAATCTTGTACGTGTCGGGCGAGGAGAGCGTGAACCAGCTGAAAATGCGCGCCGAGCGCCTTGGCAAGATGGAGAGCGATTGCTACATTGTGAGCGAGACCTCGTTGGAGCGCATTTTTGAACACATTCGCAGCGTGCAGCCCGATGTGGTGGTGGTCGATTCCATTCAGACCATAATGACTGAGACAGCTGAATCGTCGCCTGGTAGCGTGTCGCAAGTGCGCGAATGCTCGGCGGCGCTGCTAAAATTCGCCAAAGAGACCGCCATTCCCGTGCTGATGATTGGTCACATAACCAAAGAGGGCAGTATTGCAGGACCGAAAATTTTGGAGCATATTGTCGATACTGTGCTGCAGTTCGAGGGCGATCGTCACTATCTTTACCGTATTTTGCGCGCCAATAAAAACCGTTTTGGCAGCACCGACGAGTTGGCCATTTTCGAGATGCAGCAGAGCGGTCTGCGCGAGGTGGCGAATCCATCGGAACTGCTTCTCACACGCAACAACGACGGTTTGAGTGGCATTGCCATTGCCGCCATGATTGAAGGCGTGCGCCCGTTCTTGATTGAGGTTCAAGCACTTGTGAGCTCGGCTGCTTATGGCACACCGCAGCGTTCGGCCACGGGTTTCGACATCAGGCGAATGAACATGTTGCTGGCGGTGCTTGAAAAACGCGCTGGTTTCAAATTGATGCAGAAAGATGTGTTCTTGAATATTGCTGGCGGTCTGCGCGTGAGCGATCCTGCCGTCGATTTGGCGGTGCTGGTGGCGGTGCTGTCGTCGAATTTGGACATGACCATCGACGGCACCATTTGCGTTACGGGCGAGGTTGGTTTGTCGGGCGAAATTCGTCCTGTGAACCGTGTGGAGCAACGCATTGCCGAGGCTCAAAAATTGGGCTTCAAAAAGATTTTGATACCAGAATTCAATCGTGAAAAATTGGCAAAAACCAACTGGAAAATCGAAGTCGTTGGTGTGAAGCGCGTGGAGGACGCTTTCAGAATATTATTTTCAGAGTAGTTGGGCTGTTGTTCGAACCAATTTTATTGATGGGCAATAGCGTTATATGGCAAATTAAGAATTAAGAATTAAGATTTTTCCCTGCAAAATCAATCTCTTTGATGGACTATTTCTTCCAGAATCCGGGCGAGAATAGTATCAGCACGGTGAAGAGTTCGAGACGGCCAACGAGCATGACGAAGGCGAGAAATATCTTCACAAAGCAGGGTAGTGCAGCGTAACTGCCCATTGGGCCGAGCGAGCCAAGTGCTGGGCCTATGTTGCTGATGCATGCCAACACTGCGCCAGCCGATTCGGTTATCGACAAGCCCGAAAGTGCCACTACGCCCGTGCCGACGATGATCAGTCCCACATACAAAATGATGAACGCGTGAATGCTGTTGATGGTCTTTTCTTGTACCACATGACCGTTGATGCGCACTGGCAGAACGGCGTTTGGGTGAATGAGGCGGCGCATTTCGTAGTAACTATTTTTGGCGAGCAGAAGCAGTCGCACCACTTTCATGCCGCCGCTGGTGGAACCAGCCGAGCCGCCCACGAACATCAGCAAAATCAGCAAAAATTGTAGAATTGGCAGCCAAAGTGTGTAGTCGGCACTCACAAAACCCGTGGTGGAGATGATGGAGCTGACTTGAAACAGACTTTGGCGGAATGTACTTTCGAAATTGCCCGTTTCCGCTGGCGATGTGCTGAGTCCGACGGTTATCAGAATGGTGGCAAACAGCGTCAGCAGGAGGTAGGCGCGCAGTTCTTCATCTTTCAGGAATCGACCAAATTGGCGTTTCACGAGCGAGAGATAGAGCAGCGTGTAGTTGATGCCCGTTATCAGCATGAAAATGACGATGGTGTACTGTACAAATGGCGAAGTCCAGTGCGCAATGCTGTCCTGATGCGTGGAGTATCCGCCCGAACCCATGGTGGTGAAAGCGTGGCAGATGGCATCGAAAAGTGGCATTCCGCCGACCCACAGTAGCAACATTTCGATGGCTGTGAGTGCGAAATAGAGTCCCCAAATGCGTTGTGCGGTGCTGCGCATGCGTGGTTGCAGTTTGTCGTAGGTTGGACCTGGCACTTCGGCGGCAAACAGTTGCATGCCACCGCCAAAAAATGGCAACAGCGCCATTGACATCACCACAATGCCCATGCCGCCAATCCACTGCGTGATGCAGCGCCAAAACTGTAGTCCGTGCGGCAGCGTCTCTACATTTGTGAGAATGGTTGCGCCCGTGGTCGTAAAGCCCGACATGGTCTCGAAAAAGGCATCGACAGGCGAGGCGATTTTTCCAGAAATGATGAATGGCAGCATGCCGAAAAGTGAGAAAACTACCCAGACGGCAGCCACAATGCTGAAACCTTCGCGTGTGCCAAGATGATGGTCGGCGCGGCGCCCGATGAGCAAACCGCCAAGACCAAACGCTGCCGAAATGGCTGTGGTGATGAGCAGCGCGCGCGCATCGCCTTCGCTGTAGTAGAGCGCCACCAGTGCCGAAATCATCATAAAAACAGTCTCGATGAGCAGCAGCAGACCGAGCATTCTGAAAAATTGGCGATGGTTGAAGGTTTTGGTCATTTCTCTCGCGCTCAATTATTGAAAAATGCGGCAATTTTGCGCACGCTGTCGGCCATGCAGAACACGACCACATGATCGCCAGGCAGAATCACGGTTTGTCCCGCAACCACCGAGCCTTTGCCGTCGCGAATGATGCCGCCGATGTTCACATTCGATGGCAAACCGAGGTCGCCAACGCGTTTGCGAGTGATTTTGTCGCCGGGTTTCACCACAAATTCCACCACTTCGGCGTCGGAATAGGTGAGGCAGGTTACGTTCAGCACATCTTCGTCGAGCATGCGCTGGTAGATGTGGCTGGCGGCAATCAGTTTTTTGTTGATCACTGTGCCGATATCGAGGTTTTCTGCAAAGTCGATGTAGTCGATGTTTTCTACCTCGGCCACGGTCTTGTCAACGCCAAAACGTTTGGCTGTGAGGCACGCCAGCACGTTCGATTCCGAGTCGCCTGTGAGAGCCAAAAATGCGTCGGCATCTTCAATTCCCTCTTCGCGAAGCAAATCCACATTGCGGCAATCGCCATTGATTACCAGCGTGTTACTCAATTTTTCGGTCAGCGCAAAGCATTTTTCGCGGTTGGCCTCGATTATCTTCACATTGGTATTTTTCGGTAAAATGCGCACGGCGTTGATGGCTATGCGGCTACCGCCCATGATGATGACGTTTTTCACATCGAAGGCGCGTTTGCCCGCTTGGGTGCGCACCACTTCGAGCTTGTCGGGCGTGCAGACAAAATAGACGATGTCGTTTGGCAAAATTTCGTCGGTGCCGCACGGAATGATGGTGTTTTTGTCGCGTTTCACGGCCACGATGCGGTAGTCGCTGTGGGCAAAAAATCCAGAGTTAAATTTCTTGTTGACGAGTGCGGCGTTGGCTCTCACTTTCAGGCAGACCATCACCAGCGCGCCTTCGCCGAAGGTGCGGAATTCGCGCAACCAGCCGCGTTTCAGCACATTGGCAATTTCTTGCGCTGCCAACATTTCGGGATAGATGAGCGAATGCACGCCCATGCGTTTGAAAAAATCGGCGTTTTCGGGCAACAGATATTCGCGATTGTCGATGCGCGAGATGGTTTTCTTGGCTCCGAGGTTCGTGGCGAGCATGCATGCAGCCACATTCACGCTTTCGTGCGGCGTGACGGCCACAAACAGGTCGGCATTTGGCACGCCCGCTTTTTTCAGATCGCTGATCGATGTGGGCGAGCCCTCGAATGTGAGCAGGTCGTAGGCCGACGAAATGTCCTCCATGCGCGACTCGTCGCTGTCCATCAGCACAATGTCGTATTTTTCGCTCGATAGCATCTTGGCCACAAAATGACCAACTTCGCCCGCGCCAGCAATCACGATTTTCATAAAAAAGTGTGTAAAGTGAAAAGTGAGAAAGTAGAAAGTCTGTAAAGTGTATAAAGTGGAAAGTGTGTAAAGTTGCGCGATGTCCGATGTTAGCGCAAAATTATCAATTGTCAATTATCAATTTTCAATTTTTCTGCAATGCTTTTGGCTATTCCTTCGGCATCGATTCCGAGCATGTGGTAGAGTTCGGCTTGTGTGCCGTGTTCCACAAATTGGTCGCCAATGCCAAGGCGCGTTACGCTAGGCGTGTAACTGTTGTCGGCCATGAATTCCAGCACTGCGCTGCCCATTCCGCCAGCAATCACGCCATCTTCGATGGTGAAAATCTGCGTGTAGCGTTTGCCTATTTCGTGCAGCATTTCGGTGTCGAGCGGTTTCAGAAAACGCAAATCGTAGTGCGCGATGCTGCAGCCGTGCGCTTTTTCGAGCGTTTCGATGGCTTGTGCAGCGGCATTTCCTATCGGTCCAATGGTGATGACGGCGGCTTGCGTGCCATCTTTCAGCTTTCTGCCACGCCCGATTTCAACCTCTTGGGGTTCGTTGTGCCAATCGACCAGCACGCCCCGTCCGCGCGGATAGCGAATGACGAATGGGCCTTTGTCGGGCAGTTGCGCGGTGAACATCAGGTTGCGCAGTTCGTGCTCGTTCATTGGCGAGGCGATGGTCAGGTTCGGAATGCAGCGGAAATATGCTAGGTCGAATTCGCCTTGGTGCGTGGCGCCATCGCTGCCCACAATGCCTGCGCGGTCGAGGCAAAGCACCACATTCAGCCCTTGCAGCGCCACATCGTGAATCACATTGTCGTAGGCGCGCTGCATGAACGACGAGTAGATGTTGCAGAACGGCAGCAGTCCATCTTTGGCCAATCCAGCCGAGAAAGTTACGGCGTGACCTTCGGCAATGCCCACATCGAAAGTGCGGTTGGGCATGGCGCGCATCATGTAGGTCATGGAGCAACCGCTAGGCATGGCTGGTGTGATGCCAACGATTTTTTCGTTTTTCTCTGCCAATTCTAGCAGTGTGTAGCCAAAAACATCTTGAAACAGAGGCGGTTGCGAGCCGTTGTCGTGCGTGATGCGCTCGCCTGTTTTGGGGTCGAATTCGCCCGGCGCATGCCAAATGGTGGCGGCGTCTTCGGCGGGTTTGTAGCCTTTGCCTTTCTTGGTGATGATGTGCAAAACTTTCGGTCCGCTGAAATTTTTTATCTCTTGCAATGCACTCACCAGTGTGTCCACATTGTGACCGTCGATCGGACCGAAGTACCTGATATTCAGACCTTCGAACACATTATTGTCGGTGTTCGTACGGAGCGATTTCAGCGAATTGCTGAAGCGCAAAATCTTCTTTTTGCTCTTTTCGTCGATTATGTGGAGTGCTTTTAGCGCGCGGTAGATGCCGTAGCGCCAGCGATTGTAGGTTGCCGAGGTGTGAATTTTTCCGAGAAATTGGCTCAATCCGCCCGCTATCGGGTCGATGGCCATGTGGTTGTCGTTCAGAATGATGAGCAGATTGTTCGGGTTGATGGAGGCGTTGTTTAGCCCTTCGAAAGCCAAACCGCCAGTCATGGCGCCATCGCCAATCACGGCCACCACTTGGCGGTTGTCGTGGTGTAGTTGCGATGCGATGGACATTCCGAGTGCCGCCGAAATCGATGTCGACGAGTGTCCTGTGCCAAACGAATCGTATTCGCTCTCTTTTGGCGATGGAAAGCCGCTCAAGCCGTGAAAATGGCGGTTGGTGTGAAAACGATCGCGCCTTCCAGTCAGAATTTTGTGCGCGTATGCTTGGTGACCAACGTCCCACACAATGCGGTCGTAGGGCGTGTTGAAGACGTAGTGCAGCGCCACGGTCAACTCTATCACGCCAAGGCTCGCACCAAGGTGACCAGGGTTGTGCGACAGCTCGTTGATGATGAACTGCCGCAATTCGGTGCAAACCGTGGGCAATTCGTCGCGCGAAAGGCGTTTAAGGTCGTCGGGATTATCTATTTTTTCGAGCAACATCGCGGGAGTGTGAAAAGTCAGAAAGTGAAAAGTCTATAAAGTGTATAAAGTGAAAAGTGTGTAAAGTAAAAAGTCTATAAAGTTGTAAAGTAAAAAGTCTATAAAGTGCTGGGACACTGCATGAAATGATTTTAAGATAAAATCTGAAATCTTTGTTAGTTCATTGTCCAATTCTTGCGACTCATATCTTGCTTCTTGCTACTAATCTGAAATCTGAAATTTGAAATCAGAAATCTGCTTACTGAAAGCAATTCGGAATTCCAGTGTCGAACACTTGCGGACGGCCGTTGGCAGGGTGGTAGAGGCGCATCACTTGGGCGTGAAGGCAGAGTCGCCCCACGGGGGTCGAGTGCGCGCCATATTTTTTGTCGCCTGCTATTGGCGTGCCGTTGGCGGCCATTTGCGCCCGCAGTTGATGGCGTTTTTCGCCACCGTGTGCCGCAAGTTCAATCAGCGTAAAGCGTCCGTTCGATTTCAAAACTTTGTATTCCGTGGTGGCCAACTGTCCGCCGTTGTCGGTGTCGCTGGTCAGCACGCGCTTGGTTTTCGAGTCGTTGGTGAGCCAATGTTGCAGCGTGCCTTCGCCCGTTTCGATCACGCCTTCCACCACGGCAATGTAGCGCAACGCTACGGGACTAGTGCGCAGTCGCTCTGCTGCATCTTCGTTTTTTGCAAAGAGAAGAAGCCCCGAAACTTCGCGGTCGAGGTCGGTCATGAGCCAGACTTGCGCCGTCTTTTTCTGACGAACTACATGTTCGTTCATCACATCTTCAACGGTCTGTTCGCCTTTGCGGTGCGATATTTGCGCAGCGGCAGTGCCGTATTTTTTATCAACAACGAGCAGATCGTCGTCCTCGTACACAATGCGCGCAAGATGATTCGGATTGGGCGCCTCCTCGCCAACGCTGCGCACTGCCACCACATCGCCCGAATGAATGAACGCATCGAAAGCCGTCGTAACGCGCCCATTGATAGCCACTTGGCGGTGCGAAAGATACGATTTTATGGTGTTGCGACTGCGCCCTTTCAGGTTCTCGACCAAAAAGGGTAGAAGCGTGTTTTTGTCGCGCACAGTGAACAGTTCTTCTCGTTGTTTGCGTTGCATTTTTTATTCGTTGATGATGAAAACTTCTTCGTCGTCGTTGTGCATTAGATACTCTTCGCGGGCAAATTTTTCGAGATTTTCGAGGCTCGAATTCAGCGCGTCAATCTTGGCTTTGTCGCTCTCGATGTGCGAACGATAAAACTCAATCTCCTCTTGCAGATTTTCAATCTCTTGATGAGTTTTCCATCTGTCAATCAGGCTGTTACTGTCGAAAAAAACGATGTAAACCACAAACGCCACAAGCGTAATGATGTACTTGTTGCGGACGATTGGTTCTATTTTTTCCCAGATTTTGCGCATGATTTTGCTTCGCGATATTGCAACTTGCAAAGTTACGAAATTTAATTGGAAAATGACTCTCAAAAATCGCACAATAAAAAGCAGGAACACACATTTTGCGCCCCTGCCTTATCGAGTTATTGAATTATTGATTTATTCTCCGATTAAAACGTGTATCGTACCGAAGCGGCAATTGCCCAATCGAAGAACGAAACGGTTCCGTTCTCGATAAATGCCATGCCGTAGCCAGGACGGAAATCGAACGAGATGGCGAGTGGCGCATCGTCCAAACCGAGTTCCACACCCGCAATGGCGTTGATGCCCCATTTACCTAAAGTGGTGTTGCTCGAAAATCCTTGCGCCAAGCCAAGGCTCAAGCCGCCGCCAGCGAACCAACCAATGCCGCCCCAGTTCCAACCAGTGATGTTGTCCTGATAAACCACATTCGGATTGGCCACGAAGGTCCAAAAACGCAAATCGCTGGTGTAACCATCAGAACCGCCCACTGTGGCGAGCATCTGAAAACCGAGGTCGGCATGCAGTGCCAACTGATCGGTGAAGAACATTTTGTAGCTCACACCTTCGAGCGAACCCACCGACACACCAATGCTGTGTTTGTAGGGCTGTTGAGCCTGTGCCGATGCTGCTGCAGCCACTAGCGCAACAACGAGCAGAAATTTTTTCGTAAATTTTTTCATAGAATTTTCGTTTTTATTGTTTTGCAAAAGTACAAAAAAATCGGGTAACGATGTTGTTGTCGTCGTCGCCCGACGGAATTTTATTTCAACAGACTGATGCTGCGTTTCACAAATTCGGCTAAGTCTTTGCCTTTCAGCATGTTGTTGGCCAGCAAAGCAAGGTCGATGAGCTGTTTCACGCGGTTGTGCGCTGCTGCAAAATCGGAATAAATGACTTGCTTTTTTTCCTTCAACTCGGTGGTTTGCTTTGCAATATGCTCGAGTTCCTCTTTTTCGGCCGTTGGAATTTCTTCGTCCTTCTTGCCTTTGTGAGCCTCGTTCAGCGTATTGCGGCGCGTTTCGAGTTCGGTAAGTTCGGTAGCAAGCGGCGCAACTTTTTCGCCACAATCGGCCTCTTCCTCTTTCAGCAAATCGGCCACCAACGGATGAGCCACATTCAGCACCACATTGTAGTTGGCGGGCATTTCGCCGTAGAAACTCATCATCGGATTGCCGCCCGTCGCCGCCATATCTTTCATACGGCGCATCCATTCGTTTTGCGTGATTACAACGGGTTGACCGTCGGCACCGAGGTTTTCGAGCGTTACGGTGAATTCGGTTTTCTCGATGACAGGCAGTTGCGAACGGAACACCGCCGTGAGTGCATCGGTCTGAGCGTCAGTCAGTTCCACTTTGGCGGCATCGGCTTTCACAATCAGCTTTTCAACTACATCGGCATCCACACGGACGAAGCGCGATTTCTCGTTTTTCTGCTCAAATTGGCTCAGCCAGTGCGCGTCCAATTGACCGTCCATCAGCAGCACATCGTAGCCTTTTGCCTTGGCCGATTCGATGTATGAGTGCTGCTCGGTGGCGTCGTTGGCATACAGGTAGATGAGGTTGCCGTCCTTGTCGGTTTGGTTGGCGCTGATGAGCGTCTTGTACTCGTCGAAAGTGAAATATTTGCCATCGACATTTTTGAAGAGTGCAAAATCTTTGGCGCGCTCGCAGAATTTTTCGTCGGTCAGCATGCCGTAGACGATGAACAGGCGCAGTGCGTCCCATTTCTCCTCGAACTGTTTGCGATCGTTTTTGAAGATTTCTTGCAAGCGGTCGGCCACTTTTTTGGTGATGTGCGACGAGATTTTCTTCACATTCTGATCGCTTTGCAGGTACGAACGGCTCACATTCAGCGGAATGTCGGGCGAGTCGATAACGCCGTGCAGCAGCGTCAGAAAATCAGGCACAATGCCCTCGACCGAATCGGTTACGAAAACCTGATTGCAGTAGAGTTGAATCTTGTTGCGCTGCAGGTCGATGTTGTTTTTGATGCGCGGAAAATAGAGAATGCCAGTGAGGTTGAACGGATAATCCACATTCAGGTGGATGTGAAACAGCGGCTCTTCGGCGTACGGATAGAGTTCGTGGTAGAATTTCGTGTAATCCTCCTCTTTCAAGTCGGCTGGTTTTTTGGTCCACGCAGGCTCGGTGTTGTTTATGATGTTGTCTTCGGCTGTCTCTACCTCTTTGCCGTCTTTCCACTCTTTCTTTTTGCCGAAAGCGATTGGCACAGGCAGGAACTTGCAGTATTTTGTAAGCAGCGTGTTGATGCGCGACTCTTCGAGAAATTCCTTGTCGTCGTCGTCGATGTGCATCACAATGTCGGTGCCGCGGTCGGCTTTGTCGCAAGGCTCAATTGAAACCTCTGGCGAACCGTCGCAACTCCAGTGCTGTGCGGGCTCATCTTTGTACGATTTTGTGAAGATTTCCACCTTCTCCGACACCATAAATGCCGAGTAGAAACCCAATCCGAAGTGTCCGATGATGGCGTTGGCGTCGTTTTTGTATTTGTCGAGAAATTCGGTTGCGCCCGACAATGCAATGTTGTTGATGTACTTCTGGATCTCTTCGAGCGTCATGCCAATGCCGCGGTCGCTCACGGTCAGTGTCTTCTTGTCGCGATCGATGCTCACGGTAACCTTCAAATCGCCCATTTCGCCTTTGAAATCGCCTACCGAAGCCAGCGTTTTCAGCTTTTGCGTGGCATCGACAGCGTTCGATACTACTTCGCGCAGAAAAATCTCGTGGTCGCTGTACAAAAATTTCTTGATGACGGGGAAAATGTTCTCCGTCGTAACTCCAATATTGGTTTTCATAGTGCTTTTGTTTTTGAATTTCTGACCGTTACATTGCAAAGTGAGTGCCAAAATGTACGACTGACAAAATGGCAGAGTTGTGGAGGTTATAGGTTAGAGTTGATAGGTGAGAGGAGGAACGTGTTGCGTTGTGTCGTGCGGGATTTGCAATCCCGCACTTGCTGTATTATTCGGATTTGTAATCCGAAAAATGCCTACAATTCAATAATTCAACGCTTCAACAACCAGAAATCAGAAATCCACCCTTGGAAACTTCGCTGCGTTACTTCAATTTGCTCATAAACCTCTGAGCATCAACCACATAACGAATGTGCGTGCCGTTGGCTATGGTGTCGTTACCGTCGGTGGCGGTGATGGCGAAGGTGAGTTTGCGCCCATTGATGGCGGTGAGGGTGGCGGTGGCTTCAATTTTTGCTCCAAGCGCACTTGGTTTCAGGTGTGCAAGGTCGATGTGCGAACCAACGGTGGTGCAGCCATCGGGCAGATGGCTGGCTACGGCAAGCATGGCGGCATTTTCGCACAAGGCAACCAACGCTGGCGTGGCCAACACTTCGAGGTCGCCACTGCCCATGGTCGCTGCCAAATGCTGCCGCGCCACAATGAGCGTGCTGGTGTGAGTGAGACCGATGGTCATTTCTAGAACTTCGATTTTAGCCATAATTCCATGATTGGGTCGGTGAGGTAGAGACCATCGGGCGTTGACATGATGTAGTCTTTCTCGCGTAGCACTTTTTGCAGACGATCAACATTCGATTTGCTTCCCAATTGGTACTCTTGAAGTACTGTCGACGATGTGAATTGGTCATGTTGTCCCGCTGCAATGGCTTTCAAAAAGTTCATCTGATAACTCGACAATCCGCCTGTCTGCTCCATAAACAGGGGCGTGCATTGTATGAGCAGATCGTTAATGCCCGCTTGTATACTTTGCTCCGAAACGGCATCATCAGTGTTAATCATCACATTCCACGCCAATTGTTGCACATAAGAAGATTGATTTCGAACTGTGTCGCAAATGACGCGAATCTGTTTTTCGGTGATTGCCAACCTTTTTTCTTCAAATTTTTGACGGATAAATGGTATCCAATCTTCGGTGGAAATGGGTTGCAGATAGTTTGGTTCGCCAAATTGGTAAAATGGCATCGATTTGTTTTGAAACAGGTTGTTCATCATGTGCTGACGACTGCCAAATAGGCAATACGACACACTTTTTTGATGCTGCCAAACGCCACGCATACGTTTTTGCACTTGCAGCGAATCGGGCCATTCTGCCACTTGCTGAAACTCATCAATGCAAACCACAATGTGCTTTCTCATCTGCTGTGCAATGAGTTCTGGCAACTGAAGAATCTCCTCTGGCGTGTACTCTTTTGGTGTGATGCCCAGTGAAACTGAATAATCGTAGGCAGGATCGGAACTAAACGAAATTTTTGGCGTCAATCGAGTTAGAAATTTCTTGGTCTTTTCCAAGAAAATTTCCATACGATTTGAGGTTTGTCTCAAAACAGATTCGGCAAATTTGTTGTAGAAATCGTATTCCGATTTGCAATCGTAGATGTCGACATACACGGTGTGAACTATGGCGGGATTCACCACTTGTTGCACTTTTTTTACAAGCGATGTTTTTCCCATCCTTCGCGGTGAGATGAGAACCACATTTAGCCCATTTTCAAAGTCCATTTTTAGACGGCGTGTCTCCTGAATTCTATCCGTAAAGTTGTCGCCCGACACCGATACACCATAGATAAATGAGTGGTTAATTCCTTGTACCATAGTTAATTACATTAGTTCACAAGTTTGTGGTCCACAAAGTTGTGAACCGTAAAATCAGCGCAAAATTACAACAAAAAAATGGAATGAAAAAATGTTTGTGCTCTTGCCTATTTATTCTCGCAAAAATATCGCCAGAGTGAAGCGGCCATCAAGGCTTGGCGTATCTCGT
>CAZGVF010000024.1:0-2565 GCA_964528925.1 uncultured Paludibacteraceae bacterium
CGTTCCTCGGCAATGGCGCGCATGGTTACCGCCGGGCAGAGAAACAGAAACAGCCACGGAGCCAGCGCAAAAAATCCATCGATGTTGGCATAGCCGCCATCGAGCACATTGTATTCGCCCGGGAAAATCCACAGTAACAAGCCCGCGCCAACGAAGAAAATCGCCAAAACAATATAGCCCACGGGCGAACTGAAAAAGCCGCGAAACTCTTTGAGAAACAGATTACAAACAGGACTCACCATAATTCGTAGAAATTGCGTAATTTTGCACAAACTATCAAACTTGCAAAGTTACAAAATTTAAACGACATTTTCGCACGCCACATTTTCCCCCTCGATGAAAAGAAAAATTCCACTCATACTCGCATTTTTGCTCGGCTGCGTTTGGCTGAATGCGCAACAAATTCCATTTTCGCTGAAGGTTTCGGCCTACGGCGGCTACATAGTGCCAATGAGCGAAAATCTGAAAAAAGTCGCCACAAAACCCGTTTGGGGTGGCGAAATTTCGGCCGAATTTCCTGCCATGGGCAACTACGCATGGCAACGCTATTGGCACATGCCAACGCTGGGCGTCAGTTTTCTAGGAATGGATTTGGGCAACAAAAAAATCCTCGGTCAGGCCTACGCTCTCTACCCTTACCTGTTGGTGCCGATTATCAAGCGCGAACATTTTGAATGGCACTGGAAAGCCGCTGTGGGATTGGCATTTATCAGCAAAACATGGTACGACTGCGACACGCTGAGCGGCGTAGCAGCCGCCACCGCCAACTCGTCGATCGGCTCGGTGCTGAACGCCTACATCGGCACGGGCATGAATTTTTCATTCCCTATAAAAAAGGGTGCTGCCATCACAGCCGACATTGGCTACACGCACATGAGCAACGGCAGCACGCGCCAACCCAACAGCGGGTTTAACATTCTGCAGGCGCAAGTGGGCGCAAAATATACCTTCGAAGCGTGCCGCCACTGCAAAAAACCACCTTCTGCCTTGGAGCGTTTTCCTTACGATTGGTCCATCACCATCGAAGCGTCGGGCGGCGTGCGCGAGCAGTACTACAAAGACCATCATCGCTACGGCGTTGGCACTTTTCAGCTGGGGATGACCGCCAACATCACCAACTGCTATGCCATTGGCGGCGCGCTGCATGCCTTCTACGATGGCGCATTTGTGCAGCAAGGCGAGCGCGACGGACAGAGTTTCGAACAGCACACAAAGTATGGTCGCTATTTTATCCCGACCGAGAGCGCAGCCAACAAATTTCGCGCTGGCGTGGCATTGAACAACGAATTTTTCATTGGTCGCGTGGTGATGTATTTTCAATGGGGCATCTATGTGTACGATCCGCTGCGCAATGCCAACCCAGAACCTCACAAAAAACATGGTTACAATCGCCCAATGTTCTACTCGTACAACATCAACAACGAAGATGGCTGGAACTATTTTCGCCTTGGATTGCGCTGCCGCATTTGGGACAATCTGTATGTGAGTGCCGCCATCAAATCGCACCTGCACAAAGCCGAAATGCTCACTTTTGGCATTGGCTATCAGATTCCGTTTGTGAGAGATAACGAGTCGAACCGCCGCACGCATTATGGCGTCTATCACCCCGACAGCCGCAATCGCCGACTAGTGAAGCCAAATCAAAACCAGTGGCAACCCGTTGGCACCGATGGCGACGAAGATCCGCACTACAATCTAGGAAGGTGAGACGAATCATCGAATCATCGAATCATTGAATTATTGAATCATTGAATGGTGAATGGCTAGAATTATCGTTTTTCGATAAAAAATTTGGCGGTTTCATAAAAAAAAACTTACTTTGCAGCCCGAAAATGCTGCGCAATTTCAAATTGTCGCAATCAACAACTAACTGCAAATACAAAAACTAACTTCCCGACTTCCCCCTTGGGGGATTAAAGGGGGTCTAATCCGTTTTAAGATGAAAAAGATTATGATTTTTGCGGCTTTGGCCGTAGGTGCTGTAGCAACGCTATCGGCACAACTCTTGCAACCGATGCCCATCGACTCGAATGTGCGCTATGGGCAACTCGACAATGGCTTGACCTACTACATCTGCCACAACGAGCAACCAAAACAACGCGCCGAATTCCGCATTGCACAAGGCGTTGGCGCAATTCTCGAAGAAGACGACCAGAACGGTCTGGCGCACTTTCTCGAACACATGGCCTTCAATGGCACCGAGCATTTCCCCGGAAAAGGCATCATCAACTATTTTGAATCGGTGGGCGTAAGTTTTGGTGGCGACATCAACGCCTACACCTCGCTCGACGAGACGGTTTACCGCCTGAGCAACGTGCCAACCACACGCGAAGGCATTGTAGACTCGGCTCTGCTGGTGCTGCACGATTGGTCGTGCGGACTGTCGCTGCTGGGCGAAGAGATTGATGCCGAGCGCGGCGTTATCCGCGAAGAGTGGCGCACAGGTGCCGATGCCGATCGTCGCATGTGGAAAGAGGGCAACCGCCTGAAATACCCCGGTTCGCAATACGCCAAACGCGATGTGATAGGCGACACCGCCGTAATCAACAACTTCAGCTACGAGGC
>CAZGVF010000024.1:2665-4756 GCA_964528925.1 uncultured Paludibacteraceae bacterium
GAGTGGAAACACACCATTCTGCCTGCCGACTTGCGCCTTTCGATGCAAGGTTTGGCCATCAACCTCGAAAACAGTCTTATCGACCAAATCATCGGCTACCGCATTGCCGACATCACCTCGAAACCGACCGCCTCGTTTGTGGTTGCTGGCGCTGGTTACAACTACGCTAGCACCAAGTTGGAAGATGAATTCATGTTCATCGGCATTGCCAAAAACAACGAGGAGAAAGCCACCGTGCGCGACCTCTACACCGAAGCCCTGCGCCTGAAACGCTACGGCATCACCGAATCGGAACTGGAGCGCGCCAAAACCGACCTGCTCAGCAGTTACGAAAAGGCCTACAACGACCGCACCAACCGTAAAAACGGCACCATTTCGCTCGAATGCATTCGCCACTATCTGGATCACGAACCGATGGTTGGCATAGCCGAAGAGTACAATTTTGCGCAGAAATTCCTGCCACAAATCAACGCCTACTCGCTCAACCAAATGCTCGACGCCTACATTTCGGACACCAATTTGGTAGTGAGCATTCTTGGTCCTGAAAATGCACCAATGCCCACCGAAGACGAGGTTCGCGCCATTCTTGCCGAAGTTGAGAACAGCGAAATTGCCGCTCCAACCGACGAAAAAATTGATGAGCCTTTGGTGAAAAAAGAGCCTAAAGCTGGCAAAATTGTAGCAACAGCGCAAAACGAATCGCTCGGAACCACCGAATGGACGCTGAGCAACGGTGTAAAAGTAGTGCTGAAACCCACGCAATTCAAAAACGATGAAATTCTGATGACCGCTCACAGCGAAGGCGGCTTGTCGATGGTCGAGACCAAAGACCTGCCCTCTGCCACAGTAATGACGCAAGTGGTAGCGCAAAATGGTCTGGGCAAATTCTCGTACACGCAACTACAAAAACTGCTCACAGGCAAAAATGCCTCTGTTTCGGCCACGATCGACGACGACAGCGAGGGAATCGAAGGCAACTCGTCGGTGAAAGATTTTGAAACCATGCTGCAATTGGCCTACCTGCAATTCACTGCGCCACGCCGCGACGACGAAGCCTTCAGCGCCTTGATGGGAATGTACCAAACCGTGGTGAGCAACCGCGAGAGCGAGCCAAAAACTGCGTTCTACGACTCCATCAATGTGATGCAACTCGACCACAGCGAACGCGCCATCATTTTCGATGCCAACACCATCAAAAAAGTTGACCAACTGCGCGCCATCGAACTGTACAAACAGCGTTTTGCCAACCCAGCCGACTTCACATTCTTCTTCACGGGCAACATCGACCCCAACGACGAAGCCACACAACAAGCCATCTGCAAATGGATTGGCGGAATAAAAGGCAACAGCCGCCATCACGAAAAATATGTCGACAACGGCATGCACACGCCAAAAGGCATTGTGAAAAACTACTTCACACGCCCAATGACCACGCGCACCGCCAGCAACCGCATCATGTACAACGCTCCAATGGAATACAATCTGCAAAATCGCATTGCCATGAACCTGATTGGTAACATTCTGTCGACCCGCTACCTCGAGAGCATCCGTGAACGCGAAGGCGGCTCGTACGGCGTAGGTTGCGCAGGTTATGTGAGCGAGCGTCCAACAGGCGAAGCGCGACTCATCATGCAGTTCGACACCGACCCCGAAAAGCAAGAAAAACTGATGGCGATAATCCACGAAGAGATCAACACCATAGTCGAAAATGGTCCGCTCGCCAGCGACTTGACCAAAGAGAAAGAGATTTTGCTGAAGAGTTTCGCCGAAGATCTGGAGAAAAACGACTATTGGGACAACACCATTCTCTATCGCTACTACATCAATGGCGACAACTATGTGGAGAATTACCGCGCTGCCGTGGAGGCCGTTACCAGCGAGACCATTCAAAACACGCTGAAAGCCCTCGTTGAGCAAGGCAACATTCTCGAGGTTGTGATGCTGCCCGAACCGCTCGACAATGCAACTCCCGCAGCACCCGTTCAAGAGAACAACGACACGAAAGTTGTGGAATAATTGCCACAAAAAAAACACAACACAGAGGCGGAACTTCGGTTTCGCCTTTGTCGTTTTTGGTAGATTTCGCGAAAA
>CAZGVF010000024.1:4856-7748 GCA_964528925.1 uncultured Paludibacteraceae bacterium
TTCCAAATCCGCCGATCCATCGTTCCCGATGGAGGCGATGACCAAGATTCTTGGCTTCCGTCCGCGCCACCCCGAGGTCTACAAGCTGTCGCTCATTGCGCGCTCGGCCTGCGCAGTCGACAAAAACGGGCGCCGCATCGACAACGAACGCCTTGAATATCTTGGCGACGCAGTGCTCGAAACCATCGTGAGCGAAATGCTCTACAATCGTTTCCAGAAGATGACCGAAGGCGAAATGACCACGCTGCGCAGTCAACTTGTGAAACGCGAAATGCTCAATAAAATCGGTGTAAAAATCGGTCTTGGGCAGTTTGTGAAGGGCAAAAAAGCCGAAAATTGCCACAACATCTACGGCAATGCCGTGGAAGCGTTGGTCGGCGCGGTGTTCCTCGATCGCGGCTACAACGGCTGCAAACAGTTTGTCGAAAATCGTCTCTTTGGCAATATCGATCTCGAAAAATTGGCGCATCATCAGGAAAATTTCAAATCGCAACTGATGGAATGGGGACAAAAAACGCGTCGCAGCGTAGAATTTGAGGTGTTCGACCGCGATCCGCTACCACCAAACACGCAGCAATTTCTCGCCAAAGTGAACATCGACGGCGCAGAATATGGTCAGGCCGTCGACACCTCGAAACGCCGCGCCGAACAAGCCGCCGCCCGCCGCGCCATCAACCGCCTGAAACAAGAACACGATTTTTCGTTTTCGAAAAGAATAAAGACAAAAGAATAAAGAATAAAGACGGGACACTGCGGTTTCTTTGCTAAGGGTCATAGTCAAAAGTCATAGTTAAAAATGCATTTCGCCGATCTACCACACAAAAAATCGCGCAAACGCGGCAACCACCGTGCGCTGTTCTACCACGACCCTTCGCTAGGTCGCTGGATTGGGCTCACATGGAACGAACTGAGCGACAGCATCGACCAGACGGCCGCCGCCATGGCTGCATTCGGCATCGAGCCGCACGCCAACATCGGCATCTGCTCGCTCAACAAGCCGCAGTGCATTGTGGTAGATTTCGCCAACTTCGCCAACCGCGCCGTGAGCGTGCCAATTCACGCCACCATGTCGGCCGAACAGATAGCCTACATCGCCAACGATACCGACATGCCACTGCTCTTTGTGGGCGATCAGCAACAATTCGACCGCGCGCTGCAAGCCAAAAAATCCGTTCCAACGCTGAAACACATCGTGGCATTCGATGCCAGCACCAATCTGCGAGGCGAAGAGTGCGCCATGCATTTTTCCGATTTCGTGAATGCTGGGCGCAATGCCGAGGCGCAAAAAAACGCCGAACATCGCCGCAAACACGCCTCCGACGACGATCTAGCAATAATTCTCTACACCTCTGGCACCACAGGCGAGCCCAAAGGCACCATCATTCGCCACCGCCAACTGTCGGAAGCCATGCGCATCAACGCAGAACGATTCCCTTCCATCGGGCGAAAAGACCGCTCGGTGTCGTTCCTGCCGCTGTCGCACATTTTCGAGCGCATGTTCGTCTACCTGCTGCTCACACTCGACGCCAAAATCTACATGAACGAACGTCCAGCCGACATTCAGCAAACCATGCTCAGCGTGCGCCCAACGCTCATGTGCAATGTGCCGCGCTATTGGGAGAAAGTGGCAATAGCAGCGCACCAACATTTCGAAAGTTATTCGCCACTGAAAAAAGGCATCATGGCGTGGGCCATAGATGTGGGACGGCGCTACAATCTAGACTACCGACGCGCTGGACGACGTGCGCCACTGCGGCTCTGGGTGCGTTATCGGTTGGCCAATCGCCTCATTTTCAAGAAATTGAAACAGCGCATCGGCATCGACCAAGGGTGCATTTTCCCTGTGGCTGGAGCGGCCGCAAGCGATCGCAATCTGCTCTTTTTCCGAAGCGTTGGCGTGCCACTCTACTACGGCTATGGTCTGACCGAAACCTGCGCCACAGTGAGCGTATTCCCCGACCACGATTTTGTGATCGGCTCGGTGGGAACGATTATCAACGGCATAGAGGTGAAAATTGGCGACGACAACGAGATTCTTGTGCGTGGCGCCACCGTCACCGAAGGCTACTACCACAAGCCCGAAGCCACGCGCCAAGCCTTTGTCGATGGCTGGTTGCGCACGGGCGACATGGGACGGCTCGATGGGCGCACGCTCTACATGACCGACCGCCTGAAAGACCTTTTCAAAACCTCGAACGGCAAATACATTGCGCCGCAACAAATAGAGACGCGCCTCTGCAGCGACAGCCTGTTCCACCAAGTGGCAGTGATTGGCGACAACCGCAATTTTGTAACCGCCATCATCGCGCCAAACCTCGATGCAATAGCCGATTTTGCCCGCCAAAAGCAGATAGCCTACACGCGCATCGACGAGCTGCTCACCAATGCGCAAGTAATGGCATTTGTGACAGAACGCATTGCTGCGCTGCAAAGCGACATGGCCGAATACGAAAAAATTAAGCGTTTCCGCCTGATAAAAGAGGCTTTTTCAATAGAATCGGGCGAACTCACCACCACTCTGAAACTGCGCCGCGCTGCCATTCAACAGCACTACCATCAGCTTATTGATGAGATGTATGAATAGTTTCTAGATTTCTGATTTCTAGATTTCTGGTTTTTGCTTCGTAAGATTTTTTATGTTGCACAACATAAAAATTACAACTTCTTCATGCCGCCATTTCAAAAATCGACACTGAAAATATGTTTTACAGCATATAAATAGGTAAAAATGTTTGATTTTGTAATTATTTGCGTACCTTTGCCGCGATAATTTTATTTTTTCACCCAAAAATTTTTCAGTATGAAACATTTTTATCTCTTGCGCAGCGGAGCAAAAGCACTCTGTCTGCTTGCTCTCGTGGCACTTGCCACCACCACCGTCAAGGCGGAACT
>CAZGVF010000024.1:7848-12687 GCA_964528925.1 uncultured Paludibacteraceae bacterium
GAAATCAAAGTCGCCACCGCATGGACCGACCTGTTCCCAGCTAGCAGTGGTGAAGGCGACGGCGGCGAGACCACAAAAACGCCAGAAATCACCTCGTCGGAGAGCCTTCTGTTCGGCGGTAATGCTTTCTTGGACGAAACCTACACCGCCACATTCACCGTATCGGGCAAAAACCTGAAGGGCGACATCACGCTCGAGAGCGACAACTCGGAAGTTACCCTCTCGCACAACACCATCGCCCAGACCGATGCCGAGGCTGAAGGCGGCGTAACTGTTACCGCCACACTGAAACCAGCGACCACCGGTGCAAAAGGTTCGGCTGGCATCACGCTGAAATCTGACGGCGCAAGCGATGTGGTAGTGGCTGCATCGTGGGCAGTAGTAGAACGCACAAAAGTTGCCACCATTGCCGAACTGAAAGAAGCAGAAAAAACTGCGAGCACATCAGATTACCTTTTCTTCACAGGCGAAGCGGTAGTTACCTATGCTGAAAAGCCAAGTTCCACGCAATTCTACTACATCGAAGACGCTACTGGCGCGGTTCGACTTGACGAAATCAATGCAGTAGCAATAGAGTCAGGCGACAGAATCAAAGATTTTACGATCGCAATTAATGAAGATCAATCCCACTCTTTCTACATTTCAACAGATCCAACCATCGTCAGCAAAAACAACGAGTTAACGCCACAAGTGGTTACTCTGGAAACGCTCTCCAACAATGGCGCTGATTATTTTTGGGAATTGGTGAAAGTGGAAGGCGTAACGCTCGACAAAACCGATGCGCAATACATCGCTGGACAGAACAAAATTTCGCAAGACGAGACCACGATCAATCTCAACCTAACTAGCGACAACACGCTGGTTGGCACCGACAAACCCACCAAAGCCGATGTTGTGGGAATTAGTTACTACGACACGGGTCTCGTAATTCGTGCGCGCTCCGCAGCCGACATTACCGCCAAACCCGAGGGTACAACCACTGCCATTGCCACTGCACAAAATGGCGAAATGCTCTGCTACTCGGTCGACGGCATGCTGCACATCGACAACGCCACGAGCAATGTGGCCATCTACAGCCTCACGGGCATTTGCGTGGCGCGCCTGAATGCCGCCGAACACATTGCCATCAGCCTGCCACAAGGCATCTACGCAGTGAAAGCCAATGGCGCAACAACAAAAGTAGTTGTAAAATAGTCATTTGAAAAAAGCAATTCATGGTAGGGGCGCGACATGTCACGTCCCTACTTTACAAAGTAAAATCTAAGAAAAATGAAAAAGTTAGCAACCCTTGCAGCCGCTGCATTTTTGACCGCTGCACCCGCATTTGCCGCAGAAAACCTGATAAGCAATGGCGATTTTGAGGAATCGAGCAGCACTGCTTTTGGTGGAATTAATTCCATAAGTTTTACAGATTGGTCATGGAATGGCGGAATGGAAGTTTTGTCGGTCGAGACCGCCGATGTTGTCAGCGGCTCGCAAGCCCTACACTTGAACGGGAGCAAGTTGGCACTTTCGAAGGCTTCACTCATAAACGAAGTGAGCCTGCTCGACGATGAAGTTGGACAAAAATACGAGCTCACCATTCACTACAAAGTGATTTCGGGCAACACGGGCGACATCTATCTGAACAGCGAATGGATATTCGTCCGTCCAAACAGCGAAGCGCACGATGCCGATGTGCTGAGTCAGGATTTGACTATTGGCGAAGGCTGGCAAGAGAAGAAAGTGACCACCACCAAGCCAACCGACGGCAGCAAACTGAATGTCTCCGTTGGTGTGAAGAAAGGCATTGAGGTTATTCTCGACGATTTCCGCTTGGAACGCGTAACAGAAGGCACTACCACCGCCATCACCGCCACCGAAATCGACCTGAATGCAGCCGATGTGGAGATCTACACCATCGCGGGGCAGCGCATCAACCAACTGCAGCGCGGCATCAACATTGTGAAACAGGGCAACAAAATCAGCAAGATACTTGTGAAGTAAAAGTTGAGAGGTTAGAGTTTATAGGTTAAAGGTAAAACGATGAAAAAATTATTTTTTGCAATCATTTTGGGCATTGTGGCGCTGCCGTGCCTAGCCGACAACGACTCCACAACCGTGGCATCGTTTAGCGTAACGCCCGCCACCACGCGCGACACCATAGCCAACGTTGGCGACACGCTGCTTATTGCGGAATTCACCGTGACGCAGATAAACATGAAGTCGACCATCGAAATGTACATAACTGGCACAGACCGCAAGCAGTGGATACTCGAAAAAGAGACCATCACCGACTCCATCGGCACTGTGAAAGTGTGGTACGCACCAAACGCCGTGGGCAACCACTCGGCACTCCTAAGTTTCAGCTGCACCAAAGCTCTAAATAGTTTCACCTCCAGATCGCTTTCGGGCGTCTGCATCGATCCTGAAAATGTGCCGACCATCATACTCGAGAATGCTCCGCTGCCGCAATTCACTGCGCAAGTGGGCAAAACTGCGTCCGACACACTGAAATTCAGCTCCGAAAACTGCGTCGACTACATCTACACTTCCATTTCGCCTGCTGGAACAGGGTTCACCATTATCGGAACAATGTTTCCGAAAAATTGGGAAGGAAAACTGCCCATCGATTTCAGTCCAACGCAAGAGGGCACTTTCACCGCCACCATCAGCCTGACGACGAAATACGGCGAAACCAAAACCGTAGTGGTTACGGGCGTTGCCACAGCTGCCGATCCTACGGAGCAAGATTGGACCACGGCTTTCAACTGGGACATGAACGATCCGCTATCGCTTTTGCGCGAGGATTTCGAGAGCCTCACGACCGATGACCACAATAAAACGTTGAAAATCAGCCGTTGGCAAAATGTGGTTACGCTTGGTTCGCGCCCTTGGTACGGCTATCTCGAACGCGATGTGCCGCTAGTTGGCAACATCGAAGAGCGTTGCGCCAAAGCCACAGGTTTTGTGTTTGGCAAAAGCGAAATAGACAGCGCCGAGATGTGGCTCGTAACGCCGCCGCTCGACTTTGTGAACGCAGGATCGAAAATCTTCACCTTCCGCGTGCGTGGCGACTACATGTTCGACAACCACAACAGCACCATCGGACTCTACTACATCGATACAGTGCCAGGCGAAGACCTTTTGATGCAGCAAATAGAGGTTGATATGCCAACAACCAGCGATCAGAATGGCGAGTGGTTCGAGTTCCACATCGACCTGACCGGGCAAAACATCGCCGATGTCTTCTTCATGGGTTTCCGCTACAATGGTCAATTGGGCAACACCAATTCGGTTGTCTACTACATCGACGATGTGTCGTGGGGTCGCACCGACATTCCTGTCATCAGCACCGATAGCACGCAGTTGACCGCCATCATAGCGCCTAGCGTTGCCCTTGCGCTCGATTCGGTTACGGTTACCACCAAAAATCTTGAAGAGTGTGTCAGCCTCACACTCGGCGGCGATCACAAGAGCAAATTCAAGCTTTCGTCCGATACACTTGGCCTTGCAGGCGGACGATTTGCCGTTTCGTTCCAATCGGACGACCTTGGCGTGCACGAGGCGTATGTGAAACTCTCGTCGCGCGGTGCAGCCGACAAATATGTGCCGATGGCAGTGCTTGTGAAAGATGCCAGCGCAGTGGGTAGCACCAGCATCGATCGCACATTTGTGTGGACCGACCACAACACGCTCTGCATACAATCGGAGCAGGCGCACAACGTGGCACTCTACACCACCGATGGTCGCTGCCTTTGGACTGGCAATGCCGCCTCGGTCAACATCGCGCTGCCCACAACAGGCGTCTATCTTGTAAAAATTGATGGAGAAATAGTGAAGATTGCAGCGCACTAAATACCAATCGCTACGCAATAGAAAAACACGACCTCCAAAATTGGAAGTCGTTTTTTTATTTTTCGCACTGTCCTGTCTTTTGTCCTTATTCCTTACTCTTTACTCCTTACTCACCTCGTCCTCTCTGCGAAAAGTGCGGCAAGGCGTTCATCTTGCTGAGCTGGAGTGAGGTCAGAATTATCGAGCACCACAGCGTCAGCGGCTTGTCGCAAAGGACTTTCGGCACGATGCGTATCGCGATAGTCGCGCTCGTTCACTTCGGCCAACACGCGGTCGAAATCAGCTTCCAAGCCTTTGGCGCGCAGTTCGTCGAAACGGCGTTGGGCGCGCACTTCGGGTCGAGCGGTGAGGAAAAGTTTCAATTCAGCATCAGGGAAAACCACTGTGCCAATGTCGCGCCCGTCCATCACAATGCCACGCTCCAAACCCATGCGCTGCTGCTGACGCACCAATTCGCGGCGCACAAAACCGAGCGTGCTTACACGACTAGCGCCATCAGCCACTTCGAGCGTGCGAATCTGACTCTCCACATTTTCGTCGTTCAGATAGGTATCCTGTCCGCCAGCGGCATTTGGTCGAAAATCAATTTTGATGTTGCCAACCACTTGCTGCAAGCCTGCTTCGTCAATTTTGTCGGGCGTAATCAAGCCTTGACGCATAGCAAAAAGCGCCACTGCGCGATACATTGCGCCCGTATCGACATAGACATAGCCCACTTTGCGCGCCAGAGCCTTAGCCATGGTGCTTTTGCCACACGACGAATAGCCATCGATGGCGACGATTATCTTTTTGTTGTTCCCCATTTTCTCGTTATTTCACGCCAAAATCAGCCAAATTCACGCCTAGCGTAACATGGTACGACAGGTTGCCCACCTGATACGGCACGAGCGAAAATCCGACATTGAACATTTTTATCTTCAATCCTGCGCCGAAAGCAAATCCTGCGGCAGTTTTCCAGTCTTTAGTCGACATTTCGGCACGGCGGCGATGATTGTAACTGAC
>CAZGVF010000024.1:12787-16716 GCA_964528925.1 uncultured Paludibacteraceae bacterium
TCCGTTTCGCTGGTTTCGAGAAATTTGCCGTAGTCGATATACTGAATGCCGAAAAGCATGTGGTTGTCCTTGCCAAAGGTGCGCCCATACGCCACCGACGCCAGGTTAATGTCGGAAATGTAGTACATGTAGTTGAGTGTCAGCACATTGTGCGTGGCGCTACTCATCAAAGCGGGATTTTGAAATGCCATGTTCAGGTCGCCATCGTTCACCGACACATTAGCGCCGCCAAACGACGCCAGCCGCGACGACGAAGGCAAGTTCAGAAACTGATAGGTATCGCGACCAGCCTGCGCCACAGCCATCAAGGCCACAGTGCAAAACACAAATAATATGTTGAAACGGAGTTTCAAAGTATCAAGTTTCAGATTAGGGCGGTGAGCCTGTCGAACCGCCAATTCTTAATTCTTAATTCTAAACTAACTAACGTTTGTATTGATATTTTATTTCGCTAAAATCGAGATATGGCGCAAGTTTTTCGAAATCGTAACCATTAAATTCCTTCTGATTTTTCAGCGGCAAAAGTTCATCGATGCTGTGCAGCGAGCCTTTCGTGCGGCGCAGTTCGTAAATCATTTTTGCCTGATAGAAATTGAGATACGGATGATTTTTCAGCCTTTCGACGCTGGCTTTGTTCACCATAATGCGCTTCACACTATCCTGATTTACAGACAGATACGTTTTCATCTGCTCGTAAACATCTTTCGGGAAATTGTTTATCTCAAGCAACTGATCGATGCGCACATAGCCGCCCAAACTCCGCCTGTAATTCACTATCTGCTTGGCTCTGCCGCTGCCAATGCCTGGCATGCGCTGCAGCGCGGTGGTGTCCGCCACATTCAAATCAAGATAGACAAACTCCTTGCGCGTTCGACGCTGTGCGGTAGTGTCGGTTTTAGCGGTTTCAGCAACGGCAATCTTCACATGCGGCAGAAGTTTTTCGGCCTCTTCGGGCGGAAGTTTGCAAAAATCGTTAGCAAAGAATTCCGCCGTGCGAAACATCTTACCTTTTCTTCGGAACGACATGATGCGCTGCACATCGCGCGGACGAAAGCCCATGCGAACGAACTCCGCCGAATCGAGCGTATTCGGGTCGAAATCGAACGGCTGCAGCACGATGGGCTTTTCAAAATCGGTGCGAAAATCGTTGTGCCGCGCCTCGAATGGCGACTGCCAGACAGGTTTTGGTTTGTCGCGCAATTGCTGCTCAAACTCCGCCACCTGCGCCACAAAAGCCGAATCGTTCTCGTTCGCATCATGGCTTGGCGCAAAAATGCGAGGCAATAGCGCATTCAGCACCACCACCGCCACTATCAGCACCAAAAGCACCACAATGCCAATCTGCTGACCACGCGAAAAAAACAAAAAACGATTCAAAACTCTATTTCTTATTTGAAGATTTGAAAATTTGAAAATTGGGCGGTGAGCCTGACGAACCGCCAACTCCTAACTCCTAACTTCTCACTCCTAACTTTCTAAAAGTTCACTCCCACTCCCACACCAAAATTCGGCTGCTGACTATTTTCTGTCATGAAAACGGTAGGATGCACGCGCATCGAGAGGTCGGGACTGATGTCGAAATCGGACAACTGCGCATCGACATACGCCTCGATGATGGTGAGCGCATAGAACGCCACTGCGCCAACAATGCACAAATCGCGATAACGGCGATAGGTGTTGTGCTGACTTTTTAGCAGATTGATGGCATAATCCGAGGTAGGATCGGTACCAGCGGGCAACAGATTGTCGTATGTGCGATCGAGGGCATTGCTGCTCTGCGCATCGCGGTAGGCCTGCGAATACTCCTGATAGTAGCGATTGTTCCACGCAATGCCATACGCCAAACCCATGGCGCCACCGTAAACTATCGGCAATTTCCAATAACTGCGGTTGTAGATCTGTCCCAAACCGGGGAAAACGAACGCCAGCCACAGCGATTTCTGCGGATCGGGCAACCAAACCTCGCTGCTGACGCTCGGCTGACGCACCTTTGCTGGTCTTGCATCGGCAAAATAGACGCCCGAAGTATCAGCCACGACAAAAACGGGCTTATCGTTTTCAACTTTGGTAACGAAAAGCGAATCGTTTGTCGTCTGAGCGTGCAAACCCGCGAGGCTTGCCACTAAAAGACTGATTATCAAGACTGTGCGCTTCAGCATCAGATTTTTCAGGAATTATTCTCCCAACTTTTGCAACAATGCCACAAGGCGATTTAGTTCGTCGGCCGAGGCGAATTTCACGGTAATTTTGCCGCTACCATCGGCCGCTTGAGCCACCTGCGCGCTGCTTCCGAGCAATTGCGACAGTTGCGCCTCGACTTCGGCATTGCGTGTGGCGCGAGCCGATGGTTTCTTTGGCGTTCCAGCAGGAATCTCGTCGGGCGATTTCACCAAATTTTCCACCTCGCGCACATTCAAACCTTCGGCCAAAATGCGCTCGTAAATTCTTATTTGGTCGGCAGCATTTTCTATTCCAACCAAAGCGCGAGCGTGACCCATATCTATTTTGCCATCTTTTATGCCGAGTTGAATTTCGGCGGGCAACTTGAGCAGACGCACATAGTTTGCCACAGTAGCGCGTTTTTTGCCAATCTTCTGACTCAAAGCCTCTTGCGTCAGGTTGTAGTCGTTCATCAGTTTATGATAACTGAGTGCTATCTCCATAGCGTTCAAGTCCTCGCGCTGCAGGTTTTCGATGAGTGCCATCAGTTGCACTTGCTGACTATCGCTCGCGGTTTTGATGTAAGCGGGAATTTTCTCGAGTCCAGCCAGTTTCGCAGCGCGCCAACGGCGTTCACCAGCGATTATCTGATAGTGTCCATCGTCGATTTTGCGCAGCGTGATAGGCGAAATCACGCCATATTCTTTGATTGAATCAGCCAATTCGGTCAGCGCATCGTCGTCGAAAATGGTGCGCGGCTGATCGGGATTAGCGTCAATCAGGCTGATTTCAATTTCGTTGATCGACGAACCACCCTGCGGCTGCGCATCAACATCGATATCTTTTAACAGGGCGCCAAGACCGCGTCCCAAAGCAGATTGTTTTGCCATAAAAAGTTTAATGTTTCAAGTTTAACGTTTCAAATTGGGACAATGAGCCCATCAAACCGCAAAATCTCCTCCTCTCTGAGGGTGTCAGGGGGAAATTACTTTCTATTTATCAACTCTTTTGCCAAATCGAGGTAGTTGATTGCGCCGCGCGATTCGGGATCGTATTTCAGCACTGGCACGCCATAACTTGCAGCCTCGCTCAGTTTTATGTTGCGCTGAATCATGGTGTCGAACACCAGATTTCCAAAATGCGTTTTCAGCTCGGTTGCCACTTGGTTGGCAAGGCGCAAGCGCGCATCGAACATGGTAAGCACAAATCCATCGACTCTGAGTTGTTTGTTCTGACCGTTCTTCAGCAGTTTGATGGTGTGCATCAGTTTGCCAATGCCTTCAAGGGCAAAATATTCGGCCTGAACGGGAATAATCACCGTGTCGGACGCGGCAAGTGCGTTCACCGTGAGCAGTCCGAGCGACGGCGAGCAGTCGATCAGAATGTAATCGTACTGATCTTTCACCTGCGCCAAGGCACGACGCATGTAGAGTTCGCGATCTTCCACCTCTACGAGTTCCAACTCGGCACCCACAAGGTTGATGTCGGAAGTGATAAGGTCGAGCCCTTCCATCTCGGTGTGATGAATGGCTTCGGTAGTTTCAATCTTGCCAATAAGGCTTTGGTAGATGGTTTTGTCCTGATTGGTGATGTCGAATCCCAAACCCGTGGAGGCGTTGGCCTGCGGGTCGGCATCTACGAGCAGCACTTTTTTGCCGTAGTGGGCAAGCGATGCCGCCAAATTGATACTCGTGGTGGTCTTTCCTACGCCACCCTTCTGATTGGCAATTGCAATAATTTTTCCCATAGTCGTGTATGTTGATTACAAA
>CAZGVF010000025.1:0-2426 GCA_964528925.1 uncultured Paludibacteraceae bacterium
TCGGTGGCGGATTTTACTATTTTGCCGTTCTTTGTTGTTAGTGTGTAACCGCGATTGAGTAGCGTCTTCGGGTCGGAAAGCTCGAGCGATTTTTCGATTAGCGATAGGGCATTTTTTGCCGATGAAATGGCGTTTTTCGCCGATTTATCCAATCTGAAAACGATGCCCGAAAGCGCATTTTCTTGACGCAAAATTTGTTGCCGCGCGCTGCTCAATCGCGACACGCAACGTTGCAAATTTTGCTCGTTTTCTGTCATTATTTCGCTCACAAGTTCGCTCACTTCGTTGGCTGCATTTTCGATGCGCTCGTCGTATTGGCGCACGCAATCAATCAGAAATTCGGCGGCGGCGGTTGGCGTCTTCACGCGTGTGTGAACTACAAGGTCCACAATGCTGTCGTCGCGCTGGTGGCCAATGCCGCTGATTATGGGCAGCGGAAATTGTGCGCAATGTAGCGCCATGTTGTAGTTGTCGAACGCTGCAAGATCGCTCGTGGCGCCGCCTCCGCGAATTATCGCCACGGCATCGAACATCTCGATGTGGTCGTTTATCTGGTCCAGAGCCGCTATCACCGACTGCTCGGTGCGCTCGCCCTGCATGATGGCGGCAAACAGTTTCACATAGAAATGGTAGCCGAAGCGATTGTCCTGCAGTTGGTCGCAAAAATCGCCAAAACCCGCTGCCGTGGCCGACGAAATCACTGCAATGCGTTGTGGCACAATGGGCATTTCTAGCTCTTTGTTCATGTCCACCACGCCCTCGTCGGTCAGCCGGCGGATAATCTCGGCACGACGCATGGCCATGTCGCCCACGGTGAACGCAGGGTCGATGTCGCAAACCTCGAGGCTCAAACCATACACCGAATGGAACGTCGGCTCTACGGCCAACAGCACTTTCATGCCCACAGCCAACGCCATTCCCGTCGATTCTTCGAAATAGGGCTTCAGCATATTGTAGGTATTTTTCCAGATGGTGGCTTTCTGTTTGGCCACTATGGCATCGTTTTCGGGCGATTTCTCAATCAGTTCCAGATAGCAATGCCCATTGCGATTTTCGTGCAGTTCGCTAATCTCGGCACGCACCCACACAACGTCCAAAAACGCCGATTTAATCGACATTTTTAGCACCTCGTTCAACTCCGAAAGCGACAGCGAATTTATGTGAGCATTTTCGTTCATAAAGCCCTCTTATCCCCCAAGGGGGAAGAATGTCCCATAGCGGTCAAATTATCAATTGTCAATTATCAATTATCAATTATCAATTATCAATTATCAATTATCAATTATCAATTGAAAAACTCCTAACTCCTAATCCCTCACTCCTAATTAATCAATAAACCCTCCGCCCACAACTTTTCCGTCCTGATAAAGCACTAGCGATTGTCCGGGTGTGATGCCCCAAACGGGTTCGTCGAACTGCAAAGTGCAGCGGTTCCCATCAATCTTGATGGTGGCTGGTGTGGCGGCAGTTTTGTAGCGTATGCGAGCCAAAACCCGCGGATTCATCGAGAGTTTTTCGGCATCCACAAACCTACAATTCGATGCCGAAAGCGTGTCGCTCAGCAGGTCGTCGCGGTCGCCAAGGGTTACGCGATTGTTCGCTGCATCGATTCGGGTGACATATTTTGGCGTGCCAAAAGCCACTTTCAGCCCTTTTCGTTGGCCAATGGTGTAGTTCGGGAAGCCTTCGTGCGTGCCAACCACCGTGCCATTTTTATCGATGAAATCGCCACTTTTGCACTTTTCGGCAAAGTCGGGAACCTGCTCGGCAAGGAATGTGCGATAGTCGTTGTTCGGTACAAAACAGATCTCCTGACTCTCGGTTTTTTGCGATAGTTTCACAAAACCGCGCTCGGCAGCCATTTGGCGCACTTGCTGTTTGGTGTAGCCGCCCAGCGGGAAAATGGTTCGCGCCAAATTCTGTTCGGTCAGCATCCACAGAAAATAGGTCTGGTCTTTATGCGCGTCGGCGGCGTTGGCAAGATAATGATGACCATCGCACTCGACAATTTGCGCATAGTGACCTGTAGCGATTTTTTCGCAGCCCATCTCGTCGGCCATGTCGAGCAATTTGCCCCATTTTATCGACGAATTGCAAAGCACACATGGGTTTGGCGTGCGACCTTGCATATATTCGTCCACAAAATTGCCGATGACATGCTCGCGGAACGTGTCGCGCAGGTCGAGAATGTGATGCTCGAAACCGAGCGTTCGCGCCATGTTTTTGGCCTCCATTATCGAGTCGATGCTGCAACAACCTTTTTCGCGTGCAAGGCAACTCTCGCGAATGCTGTCGAATGTACGAAAAGTTACGCCCACCAGTTCGTATCCTTGCTCGCGTAGCAGCATAGCCGAAACCGTGCTGTCGATGCCGCCGCTCATGGCCATTAGTATCTTCATAGGTTGAAAAGTTGACGAGTTGATAAG
>CAZGVF010000025.1:2526-15831 GCA_964528925.1 uncultured Paludibacteraceae bacterium
CTCATTCCCCACTTGATGGCGTCGGGCGCATCGCGGTAGGTGAGCCGCCAAATGGATTGCACCGAAAGAATGCGCAAAATGTTGCAAATGCCCACGCCTGCCTCGATGTAAGGCATTTTCTGCATGCTTGTGGCGGTCTCGGGCAACGCCAAAATGCCATCATGACCCGAGCGCAGACCGCCATAGGCTATTTTGAACACAAAATCTTCGCGCAGATTCAGTTTTTTGATGCCTGGAATGTAGTTGAACAGCCAACCGCTGGTCACGTAGCGCATGTTGCCCATCACGTATGCGTCGGTCATGAATTCCATGGGCGAGAGCAGACCAAAATCGTACTGCGACCAGAAATTTCGCGCTGTGCGTGGCACTTCGAGCAGCGGCCATGGCACATCGCCAAAAATGTAACCACCCTCCACGCCGTAACTCAATCGGCCCGACCACAACGGCACATCTTGCTTCAGCGTGAGGCGCAACTGACCGTAATGATTCGTCGCATCGCCCACTGCGTAGTAGCCATATTCGCCCATCAGGCTGACAATCGGGTATTTCGTACGCAGATGTTGACGATGAAAAAATCGTTCGAGCGTGCGTTCGTCGTGGGCAAAACGCAGCGTGGCAGCCACCGAAGTGGTTTTCACGTGCTGCAAATTTACGTCATTTTGCACAAACGGCATCGCATCGTTGGCAAAAAAATCGACACCGCGCCAATCGAGCGTTAAAGTCCAATCTTTCTCATGAAAATAATAGCGCGCCGCCAACCGATGGGCTTGACACAGATTTTTGTAATGCACCACATGCGAAGCGGTGGTCAGCAGGTTTTCGGGACTGCCGTACATGTTTTCGTTCAGCATCTCGGCACTGCGATAGCCGTAGCGAATCACATCGTTATCGTAAAAAATGCCGATGGAATGGGCGTTGTTGTCGCCCCAGCGCGCCTGAATTTCGCCACCATATTTCCACTGCTTGTCGCGCACGCCGTAGCCAAAATATCCGCCAATGGTCACGTGTTCCATCATTTTTTCGCCAGTGCGCAACTGTAATGTTGGTCGAAATCCTTCCAGTTCGTTGTAGCGAAACCAGTTGATAATTGGTCCTAAATCGAATTTCCACGCGTGAATGTAGCCCGTGAGCGCAAAATCTACAATGTTGTAGGCAATGCGCTGCAGTTTGCTCTGGTTCAGACTGTCGATGGCGGCACGAAATTCTTGATTTTCTGCCGCTGCCGAATCGCGAATTTCCTCGATGAAATCGGGCGTTTTTTCATTTTCGGCGTCGATGGTGGTAACCTCATTTTCTATTGTTTGCAGATAGAATGCCGAAAGTCCGTGTTGCGCGTTTTTATCGAACAAATTGAACGAAAACGACATGGCATATTCGCGCGAATCGTAATAAAATCTCCCATCATCGCCGCGTTTGAAAATCTGCTCTATGGTCAAGCCGTTCAGGAAATTGATGGCGGCGTAGGGCGACAGCGATGCTTTGATGTGCGTGAGTGCCAGCGTGGCAGAATCGAGCCACATCTCGCCGCGGAATGCTAATTCTTTGTCGTTTTTCGGGCGAAAACGCAGATAGTAAGTCTTGCCTTCGGGCGTGGCAGTGCTGTCGATCAGAAAATATTGGTAGTAGATGTTGCCCTGCACGCTGAGCGGACTGATGAAATTGGTCTGCAGCACCGTCACATTGTTGCGGTAGAAATCGACATGCGGCGTGTAGTTCGCCACAAAAGTGCCGATTTGTTCGGGCGGAAGCACCTGCAGCGCCTTTTGGTCGAGCAGCAGATTGGTGCGCTGCGTATCGCCACCTTTTGCTTCTATTTTGTCCGATTTTTGCGCGTAATAAATCGGCACAAACAGCGTGCTGTCGTCGAGTGCGAGTTGCCCCGACATGGCATCGCCAAGCAGGCGTCGCTGCGTCTTTTTTCGGCGAATGTTCGCCATGCTCAGCTGTATGTTTTGATGCTCGATGGCGCTGAAATCGGTGAAACGCTCGGGGTCGTTTTGCGCAGCAGCGGCGCGAACCCGTTTGAGCAATGGCAACGCCTCATTTTCGCCGGGCATTGCCACAACCTCGCTTAGCATGTTGCGCTCCTCGCGCAGGGCGATGTTCAGCACTTGGTCGCTGCCAGTCAGTTTCACCTCTTTGCGCCTGTAGCCCAGCACCGAGATGCAGAGTGTTTTGTACGGCTCGTTTGTGCGCAGAATGAAGTAGCCTTCGTCGTTGGTGGCGGTGCCAATTTGCGTGTTTTTGAACCATACATTGGCGGCTTGTAGCGGTTGTCCGTCGCTTTCGCCTACCACCTGACCAAAAATGATGATGTCCTGCGCTGTGGCGACCATCATCATACACAAAGTGGCAAATATGGCTACAATTTTTCTCACAAAAAATGCCGATGAAATCGTATAAAACTGCTCTCTTGTTTAGACTGAGTATAAATAACGCCGAATTTTTCTCGTCAATTTTCTATCTCGAAAAATGCAAAAAGTGGCGTTTTAATCGAAAAGTTTTGACTAATTGCTTATTTAGACTAAATCTAATTAAGCTAAAAAAAGTATTTGACACTGCTCCCTGTCCTTTGTCTTTTGTCCTTTGTCTTTATTCTTTATTCCTTACTCTTTACTCCTTCTCTACAACAATTCCTCGCAATGTTTTGGCATTTCAACCACTTCGAGGTTCTGGATTTTGTCGCCATCAATTTCGAAGCGGAGCAGCGTGCGGACTGTGTGAATGCCGAAGTTTCCGGCGGCGCCAGGGTTCATGGCGAGGAGCGAGAGTGAGCGGTCGTATTGCACTTTCAAGATGTGCGAGTGGCCGCAGACAAAGAGTTGCGGGCGCATGTTGATGAGGCGGTGATAGACTTGGGGGACGTAGTGGCCAGGGTAGCCGCCGATGTGGGTCATTAGCACATTCACCTGCTCGCAGCGGAAGGCTAGAAACTCGGGGAATTCGTAGCGCACCGTGCCGCTGTCGATGTTGCCATAGACACCACGCAGCGTGTGTAGTTCGGCAAGGCGGTCGGCCACCTGACTGTTGCCAAAGTCGCCACAGTGCCACACCTCGTCGCACTGGCTCAGGTGCTCGATGATGCGGTCGTCGAGGCAGCCGTGCGTGTCCGAAAGTAGTCCGATGCGAGTCATGATTAAAGTTTCTTATTTCTAGATTTCTGATTTCTGGTTAGAAAATTGTCTATTTGAAGATTTGAAAATTTGAAGATTGTCGGTAAATACAGCGAGCTGCAATTGATTGTAGATTTCCCCGCGATGAATCGCGGGGTTATTGTCGGGTTACGAAACTTTTTGATATTATTTGCTTGGCAAGGCGATTCCTAATGCTTCGAGCAGTTTGTTGCGGAAGGCGGTGTTTTGCTGCATTCCAGTGAATTTTTCGGCGCACGGGCCGAAGGCAAAGACTGGCACTGGTACGCCACTGTGGTTGGGTTTGTTGAATTTGCACTCTACGCGTCCCGTGGCAAAGTCGCCATCGATAATGGAGAGCGCGCCCGTCTCGTGGTCGGCAGTGATGACTATCAGCGTGTTGCCATCTTTTCTGGCAAAATCGAGCGCACGACCAATGGCGCGATCGAAATCGAGCATCTCCTGAATCATCTCGTCGGCGTTGTTGTTGTGGCACTGATAGTCGATTTGCGAACCTTCGACCATCAGGAAAAAGCCGTTGGTGTCTTGCGCCAAAGTGTTGATGGCTTTCTCTACGGCATCGGGCAGATAGTTACCGCGTTTCGATGCTATTGGCATGTCGACATCGGCAAGTGGAGCAAGAATTTTCGTGTTTGTCGATTTCTGCAAATCCTCTTCGGTGTAGACCACATCGTAGCCACGAGCGGCAAATTGTTCCGAAAGATTTTGTTTGTCGCTGCGGTTTTCAAGGTTTCTGCGTCCACCGCCAATCATTACATCGATGTTGGCTTGCAGCAGGTCGAGCGCAATGTCCTCGTACATGTTGCGCGCTATCTGGTGCGCGTAGAAATCGGCTGGCGTGGCGTGGGTGAGCGGACAAGTTACCACAATGCCCGTGGCTTTGCCGGCCTGTTCGGCGTAGTAGAGCGACGAGTAGAGTGGCGTGACGCTATCGGGAGCCATGCCCACCATGTTGTTGCGCGTTTTGGTGCCAGTGGCGAGTGCCGTTCCGCCTGCGGCGCTGTCGGTTATGTAGTGGCTGGCCGAGTACGATTTGCTGAAGCCCGTCACGGGACACTGTTCGATGTTGAGCGAACCACCGTTGGCGGTGAGGGCGGCGTACACTTGGTTTATGCCCATGCCATCGCCAATCATGAAGATGACATTTTTTACTTTTGGCTGTGCCGATAGCAGCGTGCAGAATGCTGTGGCGAGAATGATGGTTAATGTGCGTTTCATTGTTTTAAGATTTTGAGAGCATAGAAAATAGAGCATAGATTTTATTCTTCGCTCGATTTTTTGGTTATGATAATTTCTTCGTTGAAGGCTTGATTGTTGGCGTTCAGTTCGCGGCGGAAGTTGCTGAGTTCTTTTTTTAGACTTTCGAGCGTTTCGCGCAGTTTTTGCTTGCGTTCCACGCCATCTTTGTTGATGGCAAGTCGCGCTTTTGCACCCGAAATGGTCAGTTTTTGGTCGTTCAGCAGAAAGCAGATCTGTTTTATCAGTTCGAGGTCGGCTGTGCTGTAGTAGCGGCGTCCGTTGGTGCGCTTTGGCTTGAGCTGGGTGAATTCCTTCTCCCAATAGCGCAGTGTCGAGGCATTCACGCCAAACTGCTCTGCAACTTCGTTTATGGAATAATAGGCTTTCTCCATCGTTTTAGTTTCTGGTTGAAGGTTTCAAGTTTCAGGTTGAAAGTTAGTGTCAATGTTCAGTCGCAGACCGCCATCACTTTATACACTTTCTACTTTATACACTTTTCACTCATCTGTAGATTTTCAGGCGTTGACCGATGCGGATCATGGAACTGCGCAGACCGTTCCAGCGTTTTATCTGGTTCACGGTGCAATGGTAGCGCGCTGCAATGCCGCCAAGCGTGTCGCCCGAACGTACTTTGTAGTAGGTCACTTTGCCGTCGCCCGAACTGTAGGCAGCGGGTTTCACCTCAGCGCGATTGGTGATGAGCTCGGCTGCGCGATGCAGCGGAATGGTGTCGGCATTGGCAATGTATTCGCCCACCTGATTGAATGGCAGCACCAGCGGATAAGGCTTGATGTTGCCAGGAATGATGTCTTGTCTGTATTGCGGATTCAAGAAACGCAATTCGTCCATCGATATTCCAAGAATGTCGGAAACTTGCTGAAGATGAATGCGTTTGCCCACCATCACGGTGTCGGTTGCCACGGTTATGTTTGGCTCCACGGGACACATATTGTGCTGGTCGTAGTAGTTCATCACATAGTTGGCAGCGATGAAAATTGGCACATAACTGCGTGTTTCTCTTGGTAGATAGGGGTAGATTTGCCAATAATCTTTTTTGCCACCGCCAGCGTAGCGTGTGGCTTTCGATACATTGCCAGGACCGCAGTTGTAGGCGGCTATCACCAAGTGCCAATCGTGGTAGATGTTGTAGAGGTCGCGCAGATAGCGGGCTGCGGCGTCCGACGATTTTATTGGGTCGCGGCGCTCGTCGACCAGACTGTTCACCTCCAAACCATAGAGTCGCCCTGTTGGCACCATAAATTGCCAAAGTCCAGCCGCTCCCACGCGCGAAGTGGCGCGAGCGTTCAGTGCCGATTCCATCACGGGCAGATATTTCATTTCGAGCGGTACACCATAGCGTTCGAGTGCATTTTCAAAAATCGGGAAATAGTAAGTTTCGCCAATGCCGAGCATGTATTCTATTTTCGAAGGGCGTTGCAAATAGTGTTCGATGAAGCGTTTCACAATGTTGTTGTAGGGCATCTCCATGATGTACGGAAGCCTTTGCAGACGGGCAATGTAGGCGCTATCGGTGGCGAAAACTATGCCAGTATCTTTGGAACAATCGCCCATTTTGGCATTTTGCAAGTACCAATTGTGGACTATCTCGTCCAGATCTTCGTCGAAATCGGCTGGAATGACTGTGGTGGTGTCCTGTAATGCTGCTTGCGCCAGCGAATCGTTGGCTACATCTTGACCAAAAGTGAAAATAGCAGTTGAAGCAGCAAAAATTAAACTCAGAATCTTTTTCATTAAAATATCGTAAAATTTATTAATTACAGTGTAAGTTCTCCTCTTAGCGGTTGTGCCATCAGGTGGCGCACTATGGCCGGATCGGCATTTTGCCCGAGCAGATACATCAGTTTGGTTACGGCGGCTTCGGTGGTCATGTCGCTGCCGCTCACTACGCCGGCGCGTTGCAGGTTCACGCTAGTTTCGTAGCGTCCCATCTCCACGCTGCCAGCGCGACATTGCGTGATGTTCACCACCACTATGCCGCGGTCGGTGGCATTTTTCAAAAGCAGATAGAGCCATTCGCTGCGTGGTGCGTTGCCCGCTCCAAAACTCTCGAGTACAACGGCGCGAAGTCCTTCGGTCTGCAGAATGGCGCGCACTGTGGCTTCGTTTATTCCCGGAAAAATTTTGAGAATGGCAATGTGCGTGTCCAGTTTTGTTTGAATGGCAAACTGTTGTGGTGCGCTGCTCCGATGAATGGCTGCAGTGGCATATTTTATGTGAACGCCCGTCTTGGCCAACTCTGGATAGTTGAACGATGCGAAGGCGTTGAATTCTTCGGTGTTGCGCTTGGTGGTGCGGTTGCCGCGCATCAGTTTATCTTCGAAAAAAAGGCAGACTTCAGGCACGCAGGCTTGTCCGCGTTCGTCTTTGGCGGCGGCCAGTTCTATGGCGGTAATCAGATTTTCTTTGGCATCGCTGCGCAGAACGCCCACAGGCAGTTGCGCTCCTGTGAAGATGACTGGTTTGCCCAGATGTTCGAGCATGAAACTGAGTGCCGAAGCCGAATAGGCCATGGTGTCGGTGCCGTGAAGCACTACAAATCCGTCGAAACGCTGATAGTTGTCGCGAATGGTTTCGGCAATGCGCACCCACGCTTCGGGCTGTATGTCGGACGAGTCGATGAGCGGCGTGAACGACACCGATGAGATATCGACGCCGAGCATTTCCAGTTCGGGAATGAGGCTTAGCACGCGGTCGCTATCGAGCGGAGCCAGCGCTTGGGTCGATGGATTTTCGCCCATGCTGATGGTGCCTCCCGTGAAGATGAGAAGCACTGCGCTGCGTTGTGTCTCGGTTGGTGCGGTCATTCTACGGTTACCGATTTAGCCAGATTTCGGGGTTGATCCACGTCGCAGCCTTTCACTACGGCTATGTGATATGCCAAAAGTTGCAGCGGCACAACTGCCAAAAGTGGTGCAAGGCATTCTTCGGTCTTCGGAATGGTGATGGTGTAGTCCGACATGTTGCGAACCACTTCGTCGCCTTCGGTAACCACCGAAATGATGCGCCCTTTGCGCGCTTTCACCTCTTGAATGTTGCTCACAATCTTCTCGTAGGTGCTGCAGTGAGGCGCAATCACCACCACGGGCATCTCTTGCGAAATGAGCGCGATAGGACCGTGTTTCATCTCGGCTGCAGGATAGCCTTCGGCGTGTATGTAGCTGATTTCCTTCAACTTAAGCGCGCCTTCGAGTGCCACAGGATAGTTGAATCCGCGACCGAGATAGATGAAGTTTTGTGCATAGGTGAAAGTCTTGGCAAACTCGGCAATATGGTCGTTTTGCTTCAAGATTTCGGCGATTTTATCGGGAATTTTGCCCAATTCCGACACTATTTGCAAGTAGCGTGCTTCGTCGAGTGTGCCTTTGGCGCGACCGATCATCAGCGCCAACATGGTGAGCACCGTAACTTGCGCCGTGAAGGCTTTGGTCGACGCTACGCCAATTTCGGGACCGACGTGCGTGTAGCAACCGCTGTTGGCAGCGCGCGCTATGCTTGATCCAACCACATTGCAAATGCCAAAGATGAATGCGCCGTACGATTTTGCCAATTCTATGGCGGCTAAGGTGTCGGCAGTTTCGCCCGATTGCGAGATGGCAATCACCACATCATCTTTGCTGATCACGGGTTTGCGATAGCGAAATTCCGACGAATATTCCACCTCAACCGGAATGCGCGCAAACTCTTCGATGGCGTACATGCCAATCAGTCCTGCGTGCCACGATGTGCCGCAAGCGGTGATGATGATGCGTTTGGCATTGAGAAAACGTTCTTTGTTATCGATGAAACCTGCGATGGTTACGTTGTTTTGATCCACATTGATGCGACCGCGCATGCTGGCAGCGAGCGTTGTTGGTTGCTCGAAAATCTCTTTCAGCATGAAGTGTGGGTAGCCGCCTTTTTCTAACTGCGACATGGTCAGTTCCAAACGCTGAATTTCGGGCGTTTTCTTCACGTTGCCAATGGTGGTGATGTCGAGCGGCTGATTGCGCACAATGGTTACTACCTCTTCATCGTCGATGTAGACCACTTTGTCGGTGTACTCAACGATTGGCGTGGCGTCGGAGGCTAGAAAATACTCGCCATCGCCAATGCCAACCACCAGCGGACTGCCTTTGCGCGCTGCCACTATGATGTCGGGATTTGAGCGATCGAGTACCGCTATGGCGTATGCGCCAACTACTTGATTCAGAGCGAGTTGTACGGCAGTTTTCAGATCGACATTGTCGGTGCGCTTGGTGTATTCTATCAACTGAACAAGCACTTCGGTGTCGGTGTCGCTTTTGAAAGTGTAGCCGTGTTGAATCAACCCCTGTTTCAGCACTGCGTAGTTTTCGATGATGCCGTTGTGAATTATTGCCAACTCTTCCGATTCAGAATAATGCGGGTGAGCGTTGGCGGTGTTTGGCTCGCCGTGGGTGGCCCAGCGCGTGTGAGCAATGCCAATGGTGCCGCTCACATCTTTGTCGGCGGCAAATGCCTCGAGTTCCGACACTTTGCCTTTGGCTTTGTAGACGCTCAGTTTGCCTTGCGGATTGATGAGCGCCACGCCAGCACTGTCGTAGCCACGATATTCGAGCCGGTGAAGACCTTTTATCAGTACGGGATAAGCATCGCGCTTACCTACATAACCTACTATTCCACACATAGTTAAGTGAATTTGTTAGTAATCTTTTTACCTTAAAATACAAAGTTGCAAAGTTCGCAATTTTTTGTCGAAAATGCAATATATAGGGTGTGGTTTTTTCGGCGCAAAAAAATCGTACGGCAAATTGCAATTAAAATTGTACCTTTGTAAGTTGATTTTTCCAAGAAAAACTGATGGAAACAGACGAACTCTATATGCGTCGTTGCTTGCAGTTGGCGCAGCAGGCCGAAGGGCAGACCGCTCCAAATCCCATGGTGGGCGCGGTGCTGGTTCACAATGGCGTGATTATTGGCGAGGGTTATCATCATCGTTGCGGATTGCCGCATGCCGAGGTGAATGCCATTGCTTCGGTGAAAAATCCAGAACTCTTGCCGCAATCAACGCTTTATGTGAGCCTCGAACCCTGTTCGCACTACGGCAAAACGCCGCCTTGCGCCAAACTCATCATCGAAAAGCGAATTCCGCGCGTGGTGGTTGGCATGGGCGATCCCAACGAAAAAGTGAATGGCCGCGGCATCGCCATGCTGCGCGAGGTTGGCGTGGAGGTGATTGAACATGTGCTTGAACCAGAATGTCGCTGGCTGAACCGCCGTTTCATCACTTTTCATACCAAAAAACGACCATTCATTTTGCTGAAATGGGCGCAAACCGCCGACGGTTTCATCGATAAAATTCGCGATGATGCCAGCACGCCTCCGCTGCGTATCTCGAACGAGGTTACAAAGACGCTCAATCATCAAATTCGCTCGGTGGAATCGGCTATTTTGATTGGTACAAACACTGCGTTGCTCGACAATCCGCACCTCACTTCGCGCAAGTGGGGAAGTCGAAATCCGGTGCGCATGGTGGTCGATCGCTCGTTGCGCATTCCTGCCGATTATCGTTTGCTCGACGACAGCGCGCCAACCGTAGTTTTTAATGCCACGAAGGACGAAACAATCGGGAATATTTCCTATGTTCGGCTCGATTTTGAGCAAAATATAGTGCCGCAAATGGTCGATTATCTCTATCAGCACGAACTGCAATCGGTGATTGTGGAGGGCGGGCGACAACTGCTGCAGTCGTTCATCGATCTCGACTTGTGGGACGAGGCGCGTATCGAGACTTCGCCAGTGACCATCGGTGACGGTGTGAAAGCTCCAATTTTCCCGATGAAACCGACGAAAATCGAATTTTTCGGACAAAACGAAATGCAGTACTTCAGTAGAAAGTTGTAAAGTTTGTAAAGTTCATAAAGTGCTTGGATACTGCGGCTTGATAAACGCACTGTCCCAATCTGAAATCTGAAATTTGAAATTTGAAATCACTATGCTTTTCCCAGAACCAGTCTTCGGACCAATACACAGTCGCCGTTTGGGCGCGTCGCTTGGCGTGAATTTGTTGCCGCCAAATGCCAAAGTTTGCTCGTTCGAGTGCCTCTATTGCGAGTGCGGATTTTCGACACCACATGGCGAGGCGCGCATTCCGTCGCGTGACGATATTCGTCAGCATCTCGAGGCCAAATTGCGCGATTTAATCGAGAAAAATGCGCCAGTCGATGTCATCACTTTCGCTGGAAATGGCGAACCGACGCTGCACCCGCATTTTGCCGAAATAATCGACGACACCATCGCACTGCGCGACCAACTTTATCCATCGGCCAAGGTGAGCGTGCTGTCGAACGCTACGCGCATCGACAAAGCCAGTGTGCGAGCAGCTTTACTCAAAGTCGATAACAACATTTTGAAGCTCGATTCTGCCATCGAAAGTACTGCAAAACTCATCAATCAACCGCGCCATTTGGATTTTTCGGTGGCGAAAATTGTCGATGAAATGGCGACTTTCGACAATGTGATCGTTCAAACGCTCTTCTTCACGGGTGACTATCAAGGTCAGCACATCGACAACACCACCGAGGCTGAGGTTTCGGCTTGGCTCGAGGCGTTGCAAAAGATTCAGCCGCGCGAAGTGATGGTCTATTCGCTCGATCGCGCCACGCCTGTCGAAAACTTGCAAAAAGCCTCTGCCGAAACGCTCCACGCCATTGCCGATCGTGTGAAGGCGCTGGGGTTCGAGGTGCTTGTAACCGAGTAATTTTTCCGCGCGATGTCCTCAAATTTGTCCGATGAAATCGCCAAAATCAGCGGTCGGCGCGTGTTGGTTTGTCCGCTCGATTGGGGACTCGGTCATGCCACGCGCTGCACACCGATTGTCCGTGCGCTTTTGGCGGCTGGCAAGCAGGTGATTTTGGCGGCCGATGGTGGCGCTTATCGCTTTTTACAAACGGAATTCCCTGATTTGCAGATTGTTCGTTTTGTTGGCTTGACGGTGCGTTATTCTGCATCGCAGTCGCAGGTTGGCGCCATGCTGTGGCAGCTGCCAAAATTTGCTTTTCAGATTGCGCGTGAACATCGAAAATTGTGCGAAATAATCGAGAAAAATCAGATAGATTGCGTCATCTCCGATAATCGTTTTGGACTGTGGACTCGCCAGTCGCAGTGCGTCTACATCACTCATCAATTGATGGTGAAAATACCAAAATCGTGCCGTTTTGCCGAAAAAATGGTGTGGCGTTTGCATCAAAGAATCATCAAAAAGTACGATTTTTGCTGGATTCCCGACGACGAAAATTTGCAACTCAGCGGCGACCTTGCACACAAATATCCATTGCCAAAAAATGCCCATTTCATCGGAATAATTTCACGATTCGAGAAGGTTGATTTTTCATCTGAAAAACCGGATTTTGACTGCATTGGTTTGGTTTCGGGACCCGAACCGCAGCGCACAATCTTCGAAAAACAACTTACCGAACTTTTTTCGCACCAAAATGGTCGCTGTTTGATTGTTCGCGGGCTGCCTGCTTGCACCGAAAAGCAGCCTTCGAGTGGGAATGCCGAGTTTTGTAATCATTTGAAAACTAGTGAGTTGCAACGACTTTTGCCCGTTACTCCACGCATTTTTTGTCGCTCTGGCTACAGCACCGTCATGGATTTGATGTCGCTAGGCAAAACTGCAACGCTTATTCCAACTCCTGGGCAGACCGAACAGGAATATTTGGCCGATTATCTCCAAAAATTTGGCTTCGAAAAACTGACTTTTGAAAAGTGAGAAAATGGCGGTTTCATCGGTATTTTTTCGCTATTGCATGCAGATTTTTCAAAAAAAATGTTCCACGAGTGATTGCCGCTCCCAAAAAAGCACTATATTTGTACTTTGAAATGGCAGACGAAAATCTGCGATAAAAAGGCGACAATGAAGGTGCTTATCATCTGTTTTTCGGGCATTAGCAATGTGGCGAGCATCGTCCCACTGCTCGATTCGCTCGATAGGCGCTACCCCGAACACCAGTTCACGGTGCTGAGTCGGCACTTTTTGCAGCCGCTTTTTTCGCATTTTGCTCATGTTCAGTTCGTTGGGGCTGACATTCGCGGTCAGCACAAAGGCATTAAAGGTGCTTTGCGGTTGGTTCGCGGACTGCGTCGCCAGCATTTCGATGTGGTGATCGACCTGCAAGATGCAGTACGAACGCGCTTGATACGTTTTTTACTGCGCATTTGCGGTTCGAGAATAATCGTTGTTGACAAGCAACGCGCCGAACGCCGACTGTTGCTGCATCGTGGAGCGCAACGCTTCCGTTCGTTGAAGCCGATTTTTGAGCGTTACAGCGAGGCTTTCGCGCAGGCTGGTCTGCAAACTGACAACGAATTTGTGCGCATTCCGCCCGCTTCGGACGAAAAACGGCAGAAAATTGCGGAACTCTATGGACCGAAACTTGGGCATTGGATTGGCATTGCGCCGTTGTCGATTGCACGAGGCAAAACGTTGCCTTTTAGAAAGACGAAAAATGTGATTCGACACTTTGATAATCAGCCAAATACCAAAATTTTTCTGTTTGGCGCTGGCGAGATGGAGAACGAACTTTTGGGCGATTGGCAGACGGTTTTTTCGAATGTGTATGCCGTTCACACCTCGCTCAAACTCGACGAAGAGTTGGCTCTGATGGAGCAGCTCGATGTGATGATAACGATGGATTCGGGCAATATGCACTTGGCTGCGCTCACAGCCACGCCCACCGTGAGCATTTGGGGTGCAACGCATCCGTTTGCAGGCTTTGGCGGGTGGAAACAACCCAGCGAAAATCAAGTTGGCGTAGATTTTTCGTGCCGACCATGCACAGTACACGAAGACAAGCGCTGCAAATTGGGAGACTACCGCTGCCTCGAAAGCATTCCATCGGAAAAGATAATTGAAGTGGTGGAGAAACAGTTG
>CAZGVF010000026.1:0-4985 GCA_964528925.1 uncultured Paludibacteraceae bacterium
TCATCGAGTTTTCCCATGCAGCGCAGTTGCCAGAGCCAAGCCGAGCGCAGCGTGTCGTCGACCGAAGTTTTGGCCTTCCATTTCAGCACTTTTTGCGCCAATGCTGGATTTGCCCAAACTTGCTCTATGTCGCCTTCGCGGCGACCAACAATCTCGTAAGGCACTTTCACACCATTCACCGCCTCGAAACGGGTAATCAGTTCCATCACCGAAAGACCTTTGCCAGTGCCAAGGTTGAACACTTCTGGCTCTGTCAACTCTTTGTCGAGCAGACGCTCAACGGCCGACACGTGCGCCTCCGCCAAATCCATCACATTGATGTAGTCGCGAATGCAAGTGCCATCGGGCGTGTTGTAGTCGTTGCCAAAAATGCTGATTTTCTTGTACAATCCCGCCGCCGTTTGCACCACAAATGGCACCAGATTGTTCGGTTTGCCGTTGGGCAGTTCGCCAATGTAGGCCGATGGATGCGCGCCAATCGGGTTGAAATAGCGCAAAATGATGCTTTTCAGAGAATTATTCGCGTGAACCGTATCGAAAATGATGCGTTCGCAAATCTGTTTGGTATTGCCGTATGGCGAAAGTGCTTTTTTAATTGGCGCAGTCTCGTCTACTGGCAAAATGTCGGGCTGACCGTAGACCGTGCAAGATGACGAAAATACGATGCCTTCCACCTTGTGAATGGGCATCAGTTCGAGCAGATTGACGAGGCTCACCACATTGTTGCGGTAGTATTTCAGCGGCACTGCCACCGATTCGCCAACGGCTTTGCTCGCCGCAAAATGAATGATGGCTTTTATGCCCTCGTATTTCGTGAAAAATTTGTCCATCGCCACATAGTCGGTGCAGTCGATGTTTTCGAACACGGGACGTTTGCCAGTGATTTTCTCGATGCCGTTCAGCACATTGATGTTCGAGTTCGACAGGTTATCGACCACATAAACCTCGTAACCAGCATTCATCAGTGCCACCACGGTGTGCGAGCCGATGTAGCCCATGCCGCCCGTCACAAGAATTTTATCGCCCGAAAAACCAAGAACCTTCTTTATAGTCTTTGTTATTTCCATAATTTCTGCGGATAAATGCCCTCGCGGACTAGTTTATTAACTGACAAAACCACTTGCGGTCGATCTTCGGCGTAAGTTACGCCAAACCATTTCGATGGTGTGTCGATGACTTCGCATTGCGCTTTGCCTTCCACAATCAATTGATTTACAACCGTTGGAATGTAGATTTCCGATTTTGGCTCCATGCCGTGCTGTTTCAGAAAATCGACAAACATGCGCTCCGAATGGTCGAAATAGTCTGGTGTGAAGCCCCACATATTCATCGAAACCAGCGCGCCAGCCTCGATGTTCTCGTACTGGCCATCGGCTGTTGGGAATTGCACCACGCCACCGCGACTTTCGATGTTGATGCGCTCCACCACATTGGTCAGCAGATTGTGCTCGTCCACTTGGCAGATGCCGCGGTTCACCGAGCCACTCTCCGAAAGCGTATTTTCGATGTGATAGCCGATCATGCAGTATTTGCCCTTCTGTCCTTCGACACGTTTCAGAAAATCGGCCAGCAGCGCATACGATTCGCGACCGTAGAAATCGTCGGAATTGATCACGGCAAACGGCTCGTTTATCACATCTTTTGCCATCTGCACGGCGTGATTTGTACCCCACGGTTTCACACGCTCTTTGTCGTACGGAATGCCCGCTGGAACGCTTGTTACATCTTGGAAAACCACCTCCACTGGAATGTGATTTTCGTATTTGCTCACAATTTGATTGCGAAATTCATCTTCGAAACTGTGGCGTATCACAAACACCACCTTACCAAAACCTGCGCGCAGAGCGTCGTAGATGGAATAGTCCATAATGGTCTCGCCATTTGGTCCGATGCCATCGAGTTGTTTCAGACTGCCGTAGCGGCTTCCCATGCCTGCGGCTAAAACTAAAAGTGTTGGTTTCATATTTCTTGATTTTTTTAGATCGTGAGAAGATTGAACATAGAACATAGACGCGGTTCGACAGGCTCATCGCCCGAGAAAATTAGAAATTTTCAAGAATTTGCGTTGTCCGACGTCGTTCTACTCCGTGAATTATCAATTATCAATTGTCAACTATCAATTGAAATTGGCGGCAAAATTACACTTTTTCTCGATACACTCAAACGCATTTTTCGACGGAATTGCACAAAAACTGCCTAAAAATGTACCAACAACGCATTTTCAAAAAGTTATCAACAGCATGCAACGATTTCGATTTATCGGCAATTAAACACCCATTTGTCGATATTTTATCTTTTCGGCAAAAAAAATGGCAAAACGCTTGGTAAATGCAGAATTTTTTCTTATCTTTGCGGTTCGGTTATTGGCACGATATTTGCAGAATTTTTCGCGGATTTTGCAAAATAAATTGTCGTGTTTAGCCGTTTTCAAGAAAAAAACATGCGATTTTTTGCTATATTTTGCTACAGAAACACTTTTAATTTCAAAATACATTGAGACAATTAAAAATTACAAAGTCGATTACCAATCGCGAGAGTGCATCGCTCGACAAGTATCTGCAGGAGATTGGCCGCGAACCCCTCATCACCGTTGAAGAGGAGGTTGAATTGGCGCAACTCATCAAAAAGGGTGGTCCCGAAAGTGAGCGTGCAAAGGACAAATTGGTGAAAGCGAACTTGCGTTTCGTGGTGTCGGTTGCCAAGCAGTATCAAAACCAAGGTTTGAGTCTGCCCGACCTTATCAACGAAGGCAATCTTGGTCTGGTGAAAGCCGCCGAAAAGTTCGACGAGACACGTGGTTTCAAGTTCATCTCGTATGCCGTGTGGTGGATTCGTCAATCCATTCTGCAAGCCTTGGCCGAGCAGTCGCGCATTGTGCGTTTGCCGCTCAACCAAGTTGGCTCGCTCAACAAGATTAACAAGGCACTGCAACGCTTTGAACAGGAACACGAACGCCGTCCATCGGCCGAAGAATTGGCTAGCGTGCTGGATATTCCAGTCGACAAAATTGCCGATACGCTGAAGGTTCAAGGGCGTCACACCTCTATCGATGCGCCATTTGTTGAGGGCGAAGACAACAGTCTGATTGACGTGCTGCCCAACGACGACAGTCCCGTGGCCGATGGCAAACTGATGGACGAGTCGCTATCGAAAGAGATCGATCGCTTGTTCGAAACGCTGTCGCAGCGCGAGGCCGACATTGTGCGTATGTTTTTTGGCATCAATTGCCACGAGATGACTCTCGAAGAGATTGGTGCTAAGTTTGCGCTTACCCGCGAACGCGTGCGCCAAATCAAAGAGAAGGCTCTGCGCAAGTTGAAAAACAACCCAGACAACAAAATTCTAAAAGGCTATCTCGGTCAGTAACTAATTGACCGACAGCGAGTTAACACAAAGAGAGCAATTCGTTGCTCTCTTTGTTCTTGAGAGTCAGAGCATAGACCTTGAGAGCATAGAAGATAGATTTGAGTGCCTATTTTCACTTTACACTTTTCACTTTATAGACTTTTCACTTGAATAACAACATCTCAAACGCCGATAGGCTCGGCACGGACAACATAGGTAAGTTGCTGGTGGAGTACGCTTTGCCAGCCATCATTGCCATGGCCTCGTCGAGCATCTATCACATCATCGACAGCATATTTGTGGGGCATGGCGTGGGCGGTGCAGCCATTGCTGGTATGGCCATAACCATGCCCATAATGAACATCAGTTCGGCATTTGGCGCCATGGTGGGCGTGGGCGCGGGCGCAACCGTGTCGCTGCGCTTGGGCGAAGGCAACAAAATGGCTGCCGAAAAGACGCTCGGCAACGCAGCCCTGCTGAATGTGGTGCTCGGCATCACGGTGATGGTGCTGATGTTGGTCTTTCTCGATCCTATTCTGATACTTTTCAGCGGCGGGAATGCCACAGCCGAGACGCTCGAATATGCGCGCCAGTTTATGCAGATAATTTTGGCGGGAAATGTCATCACGCACCTCTATCTGGGCATGAACGACATGATTCGTGCTTCGGGCTATCCGCGCAAATCGATGACCATAGTGCTGACCACCGTTGCGGTGAATTTGGTGCTGAATCCGCTGTTCATCTTCAAATTTGGTTGGGGCATTCGCGGTTCAGCGGCTGCCACAGTCATTGCGCAATGCGTGGCATTTACCATTGCATTGTCGCACCTCAGTTCGAGGAAAAATTTCATTCATTTCAGTCGTCGTTCGCTGCATTTCGAGTGGAAAATTATCGGTGCCATTCTGTCGATTGGACTTGCGCCATTCCTTCTGAATCTGTGTGCCTCGCTGGTGGCAGCATTTGTAAATAATGCACTGCTGCGTTTTGGCGGAACGGGCGCAAACGACGCTGTTACGGGCATTGGCGAAGGTATCGGCGACATCTATGTGGGCGGTTACGGCATTGCCAACCGCGTGGTGCTACTATTTATTATGGTGGTGCAAGGTTTGGCGCAGGGCATGCAGCCGATTGTGGGCTACAACTATGGCGCGGAAAAATTTGACCGCGTGCGCAAGGCACTATTTTCGACCATTGCCTGCGCTGTGGGCGTGGCAACCATCGGATTTTTGATAGCGCAACTGATGCCCGAAAAGATTGCGCAACTCTTTGTCGATTCGGGCAAGGGCGGCAACGAGCAAGCCATGATAGCCGCAGCCACGCAGGGTTTGCGCATCATCATGCTGATTTTCCCGTTGGTAGGATTCCAGATTGTTACGGGTAACTTTTTCCAATACATCGGCAAAGCGCCGCTGGCTATTCTCAATTCGCTCACGCGACAGATGATTTTGCTGCTGCCACTACTCTACTTTTTGCCGCGAACGCTCGGTGCATACGGCGTGTGGATTTCGTTCCCAATTTCCGACTCTGGCGCCGTTCTTCTGGCCGCCATCTTGCTGATTTGGCAGATGAAAAAGATGAAGCAAAGAGAAAAAGAATTGGCAATTAGTTAGAAGTGAATTTAATTGATAATTGACAATTGA
>CAZGVF010000026.1:5085-15665 GCA_964528925.1 uncultured Paludibacteraceae bacterium
CATCAACTAAATTTTGACTACTCAGCAGCGATACAAACAGATTATTGCGTGGTTTCAGGCGAATTTTCCTGAGGCACAGAGTGAGCTGAAGTTTGACAACAATTTTCAGTTGCTGGTGGCTGTGGTGCTTTCGGCGCAGTGTACCGACAAGCGTGTGAATGCCATCACGCCAGCGCTTTTCAAGCGTTTTCCGACCATCGAATCGATGGCAGAGGCCGATGTCGTAGATATCTACGAAATGATTCGCAGCGTGTCGTACCCCAACAGCAAAGCTGCCTATCTGAAGGGCATTGCCGAGAAGATTTTGAGCGATTTTGGTGGCGAAGTGCCGTCGGACATCGACCAACTGCAGACGCTGCCGGGCGTGGGGCGCAAAACTGCCAATGTGGTTACTGCCGTGGCATTCGGTCAGCCGCGAATGGCCGTGGATACGCATGTTTTCCGCATTTCGGAGCGATTGGGACTGACCACCAACAGCCGCACGCCGCTACAAACCGAGATGACGCTGACGAAGCATATTCCGCAAGAATTGATACCCAATGCACACCACTGGCTGCTGCTGCATGGTCGCTACATCTGCACCGCCCGCAAGCCAAAATGCAACGAGTGCGGACTGAAAAATTTTTGCAGAAAATACGAGAAAGTGAGCAGTTAGAAGTGATCGGTAAACAAAACCAACTGCAGAATGCTGTGGGGCGCGAGACTTTATGAACTTTATAACTTTATAAACTTGATAAACTTCTTATCAACTCGTCAACTTTTCAACTTATCAACCAAATTCTTGCGACTTGCTACATACGACTCATATCTAGAAAAAAAATGAACTACACAAAAATAACATTCCGTTTTGCTGACGATGCCGAGCCGTTTGTGGCTGACATTGTGGCAGCGCAACTTGGCGAGATTGGGTTCGACAGTTTCGAAGAGACCACGCTCGGTTTTGTGGGCTACTGCCCCACCAACATTTTCGATGAAGAGGAGATGACGCGCGCCATCGACAGCCTGCCATGCCATGTGAGTTACCGCTATCGCGTGGAACCGATGGAGGACAAAGACTGGAACGAGGCATGGGAGCAGAACTCATTCGAGCCAATTGACATCGACCACCGCTGCATTATTTTCGGAACAAAAGATGCTGGAAAATTCAACTGCGAATACCCTATCTTGATAAATCCAAAGCAGGCATTCGGCAGTGGACATCATCAAACTACACGACTGATAATCAGATATTTGCTCGATTTTGATTTGAAAGACAAAGCGGTTTTGGACATGGGCTGCGGAACAGGCGTTTTGGGCATTGTGACAGCCAAGCGTGGAGCAAAAAAAGTGGTGGCAATCGACATTGATGAGTGGTCGCAGCGCAACGCCCAAGAGAATGCCGCACTGAACAGCGTGAGCGACCGCATAGAGGTGCGTTTAGGTAGCGCAGAACAGATTGGCAGCGACCATTTCGACCTGATTTTGGCGAACATCAACCGCAACATTCTGCTCGACCAAATGGCATTCTACGCCGCGGCTCTGAACGCTGGCGGCACGCTGATAATCAGCGGTTTCTACTCGACCGACGTACCAATTTTGCAGAAAAAAGCGGAAGAATTTAGCCTAAAACTCATCGCTCAAAAATCGGACGACGACTGGACCATTTGCGTGCTGGAAAAATGACGAAAAATGGGGAAATGGCTTAACATAGGGCGTTTAACGAGGTCGGAAATCGTGCGAAATTCGACCAAACTGCTCACTGCAAATGTGGTGGCGCAGGTCGTTGGCCTGCTGGTCTACCCCATTCTCACGCGCCTCTATTCGCCCGACGACTTCGGTCTGCTGAACCTATTTTTGAGCATCGGTGGCATTTTGGTGCTATTAGCCACGGCCGATTATCAGTATGCAATCGTTTTGCCGAAGGAAGACGATAAAGCACGAGCTGTGTTTCAAGTTGGAGCGTTCACAACCATCTGTGTTTCAGCACTTTGTTTGCTTGCAATTCCATTTTCGACTTCCATCGCAACACTTTTCAATGCGCCAAATTTGGCAAATTGGCTATGGTTGATGCCATTTTTTGTGCTAATTTACGCGTTATGGACACTGCTCAACTATTGGTACACGCGCCGAAAAAATTTCGGACAAATAAGTGCTTATCAAGTTACGCAAAGTTCGTTGGGTGCGCTTTCGAAAATTGGTTTTGGCGCAGCGGGTGCGACCAGTTTTGGACTGATTGTTTCGTCGATAATAGCGCCATTTGTCGCTCTTGTTGCAAATATCTGCATCAATTTCAAGCAAAAACTAGCCGATTTATTGCACATCGACCGCAACGCTTGCCGCATAGTGGCTCGTGAATATGCAAATTTTCCAAAATTTTCACTGCCAAGGGCGTTGGTAAACAATTTGAGTAGCAATCTGCCCTCGCTATTGCTGACGCCTTTTTTTGGACTAGCAAATCTTGGATTTTGGGGCATGGGTATCACTTTGGCATTTCGTCCGCTGAATATAATTTCCGCATCGATTTATCAAGTGATGTTCGAACATATCACCGAACGAGTGAACCAAAGGCAATCAATAGCGCACTTTCTTCGGAAATTTTTACGACTAACCGCATTGATTTTCATTCCATGTTTTGCAGCACTCTATTTTATTTTGCCGTGGTTAACTAGTTGGTTATTGGGCGCTGATTGGGAAATAACGGGGCATTATATTCGTTGGATGTTGCCATGGCTGACGCTCGTAATTTTTGAATCACCCATTTGTTTTCTAATAAATGTTTTCAAGAAACAAAAAATGGGACTCATTCTTGAAATCTTACTAATTTCGTCCCGACTAGTTGGAATGCTGGTTGGAATTATCACAAACAGTTTTTATAATGCAATTGTGGGATATTGCATAGGAAGCGCATTCATGGTAGGCGTTCAATTCCTTTATTATATCTCGATAGTCGTGCGATACGAACGCTCAATAAAATCTTAAAAAACACCTCTTCACAAAAAATACCACGCACTGAAAAAGAGAACTTTCATTGCATTCGTTGGTATAGGGCTACTGGACCTTCGTGCCAGAGTTTCGTGTTTTCTTGTTCGAGTTGGCAGTACATTTCTGATTGATAGATGCGGCACACAGCATCAACCACATTCATGCCTGTATCTTCAACAAGCATGTCGGCAATTCTACTCACCTTCGACGGCAAAAGCAGATATAAATTCTGTTGAGTGATTTCGATCATAATGTAATTTTTTCAGCCTCGATGAATGATAAACACTGTAGAGATTTTTCCGTATGAAAAAGGTATTGATCGACTAAAACATAAGTCTTCAACTCCTCGATCAGTCCCTGTTTTGTGAGCAATCCGCCCTCATAGAGCGCAAATGCCGCATACACTTTGTCATTAGCAACTGGTCCATAGACCACATCGTAACCATGCCGAAAATCTTTGTCGGTACGATTTCGCATAACAAAGTCCAACCACTCCTCCGTTGGCATATCAAATTTCAGTAGAGATAAATCGTGGAGCAAATTCAGGGAATAGCAGTTTACATAGCCTTCCGACACTTTTTTTTCCTGCATTTTTCGTTTAACCCACATAGTAGCCTGTTCGAGCGAAGTGGTCGTGTAGAACCCCGAGCCATAATCTAGTGTACGATTGGCTCTGCGTATTTCTGGCGTGCGTACAATTTCTAAACTACCGTGATAAATTAGCATAATTTGTCGTTTTTGTGCAGATCGATAAACTCGTTAATATCCTCCAAAATCCACTGCGCACTTTGGGTATGCAGCACTTCGAAATTATCTGTCAAATAGTCCAACACACCACATTTTGCAAATCGCTTTGTGGCTTCAGCACCTGTAATGTGTTTTTGCTCTTTGTATTTTTCGATACAAAAAGACAGAAAATAAGCAATGTCTTGCGTAATTTTATTCATAGCCATTACACGAAACGCATTCAAACTTTTTTGCAAAGATACAACAAATTTCGCAGCAATCAACTTTTCATCTGTGCAGCAAATTTATCAGCCACTGCGGGCGGCAGCGATGAATGGAGAAATAGTTTTGCGGTTGCGCGCCAAAACCGGCGTAAAATCGCGCCACACCGGGAATTTGTGAGCCTTCGCAATCGAACAATTTGCCACTACTAGCATGCTGCTGCAGCAACCAATCGATCAAGAAGAACATGGCAGATTTCTGCTTTCCTTCGGCACTCGAAACGGGCGTAAGGTAGATGATTCTATCAAAAATTTCGATAGTAAAAAGTGCTGCAATCAGCTGATTATCAGCAGAAAAGACGCCTCTTATCATTCCACACCCCCGTCGCTCGGCAGCAGTGCACAAAAGCGGTAATTTTTGGTGCAGTTCCAGCGGCATCTTTTTATTTTCGCCCGACCAAAACTGCGTAAACCGCTCAATATCAATCGTTTGAATTGTAAGATTTTGCTTTTGAGCCTTTGCAATGTTGCGTTTTGTGTTAGCGTCGAACGCCTGCCGCAGCGTGCCATAATCTTTGCTCAAATCAATTACGGAATTCGGACGAACATCGCCAAAAACATTGCCATAATTCAGATTCAATCCGTAGCTCAGATAGGGAATTTTACGCAAAAATGCCTTGATGATTTCCGTGGTTACTGGTTGTTCCGAAAAAATGCCGAGTTGCTGTGTCCATCGGGGCAAAACGATGTATTTTATGCCGAATTTTTTCTTCACGGGCAGCGGCATCACAAATGCATAATCATCGCCAACGAGCGCCTCCCACTGTGACGAGACCGCATCCAGAAACCACGAACAAGCGTAAGCCAAACGGTTGGCACTTGCCGCAATGGTCGCATCCCAGCGGGCGCGGTCAATTTCGCCATATTTCAAGTGGACGATTTTCAACGTGAAATCTGAAATCTGAAATCTGCTTACACTGCCACCACTCCAGCAATGTGCGGATGCGGATCGTAGTCGGTGAGTTCAAAATCTTCGTATTTGAAGTCGAAAATAGATTTTACATCGGGATTGATGTGCATCTTCGGCAGCGGGCGCGGTTCGCGAGTGAGTTGCAAGCACACTTGGTCGAGATGGTTCAGATAGATGTGCGCATCGCCCAGAGTATGCACAAAATCGCCAGCGCGAAGTCCCGTAACCTGCGCCATCATCTGCAAAAGCAGTGCATACGAGGCGATGTTGAACGGCACACCAAGAAAAATATCGGCACTGCGCTGATAGAGTTGCAGACTCAGCCGACCATTGGCCACATAGAACTGAAACAGCGTGTGACACGGCGGCAGCGCCATGCTATCGACCTCAGCCACATTCCACGCGCTCACTATCAGGCGGCGACTGTCGGGGTGCGTTTTTATCTGCTCCACCACATTAGCTATCTGGTCGATGGTACCGCCGTTGTAGTCGGGCCACGAACGCCACTGATGCCCATAAACAGGGCCAAGTTCGCCGTTGGCATCGGCCCATTCGTTCCAAATGCGCACGCCATGTTCCTGCAAATAATGCACATTAGTGTCGCCCTGAAGAAACCACAAAAGTTCGTAGATGATCGATTTCAGGTGCAATTTTTTGGTCGTCAGCAGCGGAAAACCATCTTCGAGATTGAACCGCATCTGATGTCCAAACACGCTGATAGTGCCAGTTCCCGTGCGATCAGTTTTCTGCACACCCTCGCTCAGCACACGACGACAAAGGTCAAGATATTGTTGCATAATTCAGTTGATTTCAGATTTCTAAATTTCTAATTTCTGGTTTCGCTTCGCGCTGTTTCAAATTGTTCATTTGAAGATTGTGTGCGATGAGCTTGTCGAACCGCCTAATTATCAATTATCAATTATCAATTGTCAATTATTTTCTTGCTACTTGTTACTCACATCTTGCGACTAATAGATGTTGTACGTCGTTTTCGTAACCTTGAATTCGGTGCGGCGATTGATGGCGTTCACAATCTCTTGCTGTTCGGGCGTGAGCATTTTCACAAGTTTTTCTTCAAGAACCTCATCTTTGCGGACAAATCGCAATTCGTCGGCCATCGCCTCGTCCACCACCACGGGCTGACTTTCGCCATAGCCGCGCGATGTGAGCCTGTCGCGCGCCACACCCGAGCGCACCAGAAAATCGACTACCGCCTTGGCACGCGCCTCGCTCAGACGTTGGTTGTCTTCGTCAGAACCCACGCAGTCGGTGTGCGCCGAAATCTCGATAGCGATGTTCGGATTGTCGTCGAGCATTTTCACGAGTGCCGCCAGCGATTTTTCCGATTCTTCAGTCAGTTCCGATTTGCCAAACTCGAAGAAAATGTTCGGAATGGGAATGGGTTTACCAATGGTTGGCAGCGCAAAATTCTGCTCAAAAGTCTTGCTATCGCTCAGCCCTTCGGTCGTTAGTTTTGCCGAACTGTTCAGATAGCCGCGCGATGTAGCAAGCATGATGTAGTTGGCATTTTTTGCTAGTTTTATGCGGAAAGTGCCGTCTTTTTTAGCGCGCAATTTCACATTCGAGCCGTTATCGCCAACCATCTTCACAATGGCATCGGGCAGCGGCGTGCCTTTTTCGTCGGTGATTTTTCCCTCAACGGCATAGACCAATTCGGGCAGTTCGAAACTGTAGATTTTATCGAGATTTTTCGACTGATTGCGATTCGACGAGAAGAATCCGCGCTCCTTGGCTGTGCCATCGAAAGTGATGCCAAAATCGTCGGCATTCGAGTTGATTGGAGCTTGCATATTCTCCACCTGCCAATCTCCAAGCGAATCTTTCGATGCTTTGAAAATGTCCAATCCGCCGAAGCCTGCGTGCCCATCTGACGCGAAATAAAGCACCGTGTCGCCGCGCATGCAAGGGAACATTTCGTTGCCCGATGTATTGATGGTGTCGCCCATATTTTCTGGCGTTCCCCATGTGCCGTCGTCATTTTTGTCGACAAACCAAATATCTTTTCCGCCCTTGCCGCCAGGCGCATCCGAAACGAAATAGAGTCTTTCGCCACCGCGCGCCACAGCTGGGTGCGCCACCGTGATGGTGCTATCGCTGAAGAGCGTGATTTTTTGCGGAGCGGTCCACTGCCCTCCCGAACGCGTGGCTGTCCAAATTTCGCCACCCACATCGCCAGCGTTGTCGATGCGGCAACGAGTGAAGAAAATGGTCTTGCCATCGTCGGTGAAAGCCACCACGCCCTCGTCATCATCGGTATTGAATTCGCCCTCGATGGGTTCAGGTTTTTCCCATTTTCCAGCGGAATTTTTGCGCGATGTGAAAAGGTCGTTGTTAGCCACGCCCGTTATGGCACTGGCTTTGCGACTTGTAGTGTTTTCGCGATTGCTCGTGAATACCACCGACGACGCCTCTTTGCCCATGAACGCAGGCGAAAAGTCAGAATTTTTCTTCGAATTAAGTTCCGATGCCACCTTCACCACATAGCGCGATGGCGTCTTGCTCCACGCTTTGGCATTGCGCGCGCCCTCCAATCCAGCCTGCGCTGCACGGTCGTTAGGCTGATTTTGCAGATAGATCTCGTAGTTTTTCACAGCCTCGGCATAGCGACCAAGTGCGTGCAGCGACCGTGCATTGTTCAGGTAGACAATCGAGTCGTTGAATTTGTACTTTATGGCTTGCGAATAGGCTTTTGTGGCGCGCGTGTGGTTGCCAATTTGGCGGTAACATTCGCCCTGTTTGAAGCAGACTTCCGACTTCAGTTTTTTCTGCTTTTGCGTCGAAATACGCGATTGCGTCTTTTTGTAGATGTCAACCGCCGAAAAATACTCGCCATTGGCATAGTAACGATCAGCCTTTTTCAGCCGCGCCGACACGCTGCACGAAGCCAAAACCACAGCCAAAATGCAGCAAAAAAGCGATATTCTAGTTCCAGATTTCAAATTTCAAATTTCAGATTTCAAATTTTCGTTGATAAGTTGACGAGTTGAAAAGTTGAAAAGTTTAATGCATTACGAATGGACAATGAGGGAAAATTTAATTTTTCATTTGAAAATTTGAAAATTATGCACTATTCAACTTTTTGCGCAAAAATTATCAATTGTCAATTGTCAATTATCAATTAAACCACTCCTAACTTCTCACTTCACCAAAAGCCTTTCCACCACACCATCGAGGGTTGTCAAAAGCCAGCCGTCAGCCGTTGGCACAAGGCGATTGATGCCCGTATTGCCCGTTTTATGTTGCCAAAGCAGATCGCCCGTGGCAGCATCGAGGCTGATAATCAGGCCATTTTTCGTAGCAAAAGCAATTTTTCCATTATGTTCGGCTATGCCACACGGATTGTAATCGGCCGCGTACAAAGCCTCTTTTTTCCAACGAATTTCGGGCTGATTTATTGCTACATCGAAGGCAAAAAATTCGCCATCGGCAGTGCGAGCAAACAACGTCTTATCATCTTCCGAAAGTCCGATGGAGGCAATGAAACGCACATCATCCTTGCGCCAAAGCAGCGCGCCATTGTTCGCGTCCAAAGCAACCAAAGCGCCATCGGCAGTTACGGCAAAAAGTTTTTCATTTGTCAAAATTGGTGTGGTTACAGCATTTGCGCTCAATTCGGTCGACCAAACTTGCTCACCAAACTGCGCATCGACGGCATAAATGTGCTTGTCGTACGCTGCAAACGCCACCTTATCACCTATCAGAACGGCATCAGTCTGAATGTAGCCCTGCGCCGCAAAACTCCAAAGTTCGCTGCCCGCATCAATGTTGAACGCGCGCATCTGCCCATCGCCAGAGCCCACGAATGCCACATCGTCGACTATCAAAGGAACTGCGCAAACGGATTGCGTAGTTGGACGTTTCCACTGCAATTTGCCCGACTTTTCGTCGAGACAATAGACCTGACCATCGGCACTGCCAAACAACACTTTTCCACGCGCTACAGTGGGCGCAGCGGCAATGCGAGCAGGCGTTTTGTACTGCCACAGTTGTTTGCCTTTTGCCATGTCGAAACAGCGCATCATGCCCGATTCATCGCCAAAAAAGAGCCGACCACTATCAACAGCCACATTGCCGTAAATGCCCTGCCCAACCTGTTTTTGCCAAACCGATTTCACACTTTTGTACTGTTTATTGATGTCGAAATTTGGTCGCGGAAAGAGTTTCAAGTCGCTCGAATCGTAAATGCGCGGCTCCACGGGCAGCGCCATCCAGCGTTGCGCAGGCTGACCAATGCGTTTTTCGGAAATATAGAGCGAATCGCCCATATCTAAAATGGTGTAACCGCCCACAGCGTCGTTGCCGCGTAGGGTTGAACGAACCACCACGCCCGTCAATCCATCGAAATCGAGCAGTGCATTGCGGTGATAATGTCCGCAAAAAACGCCCTGCACATTGTACTGGCGCAGCAGGTCGGTAGCCGCCTCCCAGTTATCGACATCGCCCGACTGCAGCGGATGATGCGCCACAAAATAGACAGGTTGCTTGCGCCCATTTTGTTTCAGATGAAATGCCAACCAATCGACATCTTGCGGAGCAATGTGACCATCGTTCGATCTGAGCATCGGCCCAGTATTCAGCCCAAGAAAAAGATTTCCGTTGAAAAGCAGACGAAAATGCGTATCGCCAAAAATGCGCGCAAAATCAACCGCAGCCGACTCCGAAGCGCGCGTATCGTGATTGCCGGGAATGACAAAATAGTCAACCGCCAACTCGTCGAGCATATCTTTAGCCAACTGCAGCGAGCGCGTGTCGCCATTGTGCGTAACATCGCCACAAACCAGCACAAATGCGATGTTCGATTGCTCGTTCACCTCGTCGATGGCGCGACGCAGATCTTCCACATTTTGCGGCAACTCAGGACTGATATGCAAATCGCTGAAAATGGCGAAACTGAACGACGCATCGACGGGCGTTTTGCTCGTCTCGACCGCAGTTGGAAAATCTTCGCGCTTAGGTTCTTCGCGCGGACCACGAAACGAAGGTTGCGCCCACGCAGGCGTCAGCGCACAGAAGGCAAAAGCAAGAACAAAAAATGCAGTGTAGCGTTTCATCGACTTTGAGTTTTTCAAATCAAACTACAAAGTTAGCATTTTTTGTTGAAATGATGAAATGGAGAAATAATGGGGGCAAAAATCTGCGTTCGACAAGCTTACCGCCCCAACTTGAAACTTGAAACCTGAAACTTTTTTTCAATGGCAAAACATAAACCCGAAATAGGCTCTGAAGCCCGTTGGCATCACCAAACCGTCGCCATTGAACGCCAGCAGCCAATCCACTTTGAAAGTGAGATGCACGCGCTCGGTAAGCAGATAATCGCAACCCACAAACGGCGACACAAAACCAAATGCGCGCTTATTGAACACCGTTTTCTCCTCTTGCTGCCAATCGCTCTGGTCGCCCTCAACAATGTAGAGACTTTTGCATGATCCACCGCCCACGGTTGCACCAATGTAGGGCCACGCTTTGGGCGTTCGCCAGTAGGCATCGGCCAGCACACCGCCCCAGCCGTAGCGCATGTAACTGCCTTTTTGCAGCACATCGTGGCAGTCGGTTGCCGACGATGGCATGCTCGACATATAGCCCTCGCTGCCGATGCGCAGATGATTCCACAAATGCGCTCGCAACGCGCCACCAATGCCGAAAGTCGCACCATGCGGACTGCACGGAGCCTGCGAATTTTC
>CAZGVF010000027.1:0-6695 GCA_964528925.1 uncultured Paludibacteraceae bacterium
TAACCAGAAATCTAGAAACCAGAAATCTAGAAATCCTGCCTTGCAATTGCCTGAAAATCACCGCTTTCTCTACTTTTTCGGCGAAAATCTGGCGAAAAGTGCGATTATGCCAAAAAAATAGCGTAAATTTGCACGCTCATTGTGTAACACACTGAAATTAATAATCAAACAAAAAAATAAAACAAAAAACTGCTATGCAAAACAAAGGATTTGTGAGGTTTATTGCCATCGCATTGGCGCTTGTATGCTGCTACTACCTGTCGTTCAGCTTCGTCACTTCGCACTACGATAGTCAGGCGAAAGAGTTTTCGCAAGGCGACAGCAAAAAGTATTATGCCTATCTCGATAGCATCGCTGGCGAAGAGGTTTGGCTCGGCTCGACGCTGAAAGAGTGCCGCGAAAAGGAGATTAACCTCGGCCTCGACCTCAAAGGCGGTATGAACGTCATTCTTGAGGTTTCGGTACCCGACATTCTGCGCGCCCTCTCGGGACACAGTCAAGACCCGCAATTTACGCAAGCCTTGGCCAACGCTCAAGCGCGCTCAAACGCTTCTGGCTCCGATTTCTTGTCGGTTTTCGAAGAAGAATTTGAAAAAATCGATCCAAATGCCAAACTCTCGACCATTTTCAGCACCTACGAACTGCGCGAGCGCGTGCAACTGAACTCGAGCAACGCCGATGTAATGAAAGTGCTGAACGAAGAGGTGAGCAGCGCCATCGACAACTCGTTCCAAGTGCTGCGTACACGTATCGACCGCTTTGGCGTGGTTCAACCCAACATTCAACGCCTCGATGCACAAGGCCGTATCTTGATTGAACTGCCTGGCATTAAAGAGCCTGAACGCGTGCGTAAACTGCTGCAAGGTTCTGCCAACCTCGAATTCTGGACAACCTACAACGCATCGGAACTGATGCCGCTGTTTGCACAAGCCAACGAAATTGTGCGTGATATAAATGGTGTAGAAGATGTGGCTAAAACTGAAGCTGCTCCCGTGGCTGAAGAAAAAGCTGACACCGCTGCCGACGACATCGACGCTTTGGCTGCTTCGCTGAAAAACGATGGCGAGGCAAAAACTGAAGAGGCCGACGACGCTCGCTACGAGGAGTATGTTCGCAACAATCCACTCTTTGCCGTGCTGCACACCGAAGGTATCGGTCCTGTTGTCGGCACAGTTTTGGCTGCCGATACTGCCAAAGTGAACGCCATGTTGTCTTTGAAACAGGTGCGCGACATTCTGCCACGCGAACTCCGTCTGAAATGGACTGTGAAGCCTGTCGATGAAAAAGCCAAACAACTGGCATTCCAACTGATTGCCATCTACGCTCCGAACCTCGACGGTCGCGCTCCACTCGATGGTAGCGTCATCACCGAGGCTAGCACCGACTTCGACCAACTGACCAACGGTGCCGTTGTAAGCATGAAGATGAATTCGGAAGGCGCAAAAACTTGGGCGCGTTTGACCAAAGATAACATTGGCAAATCTATCGCCATTGTGCTCGACGACTATGTTTATTCGTTCCCAACTGTAAACTCTGAAATCACTGGCGGCAACTCGCAGATTTCGGGTAAATTCACGCAGGAAGAGGCAAAAGACTTGGCCAACATTCTGCAATCGGGCAAAATGCCAGCACCTGCACGCATCGTGCAAGAAGATGTGGTTGGCCCGTCGCTGGGTCAGACCGCCATTCACGATGGCTTGATCTCGTTTGTCATTGCCTTCTGCTTGGTTCTGCTCTACATGATTTTCTATTACGGCTTGATTCCTGGCTTGATTGCCGATGCCGCATTGCTCTGCAACATCTTCTTCTTGTTTGGTATTTTGGCATCGTTCCGTTCGGTACTTACGTTGCCTGGTATCGCAGGTATCGTACTGACCATGGGTATGGCGGTCGACGCTAACGTGCTTATCTACGAGCGTGTTCGCGAAGAGTTGCGCGCTGGCAAAAATCTGAAGAAAGCCATTGCCGATGGTTATGCCAACGCCCTTTCGGCCATTATCGACGCCAACGTAACCACCATTCTTACTGGTATCATCTTGGCATTGTTCGGCACGGGTCCAATCCGCGGCTTTGCCATCACGCTGATCATTGGTATCATCACTTCGGTATTCACCGCTGTGTTCCTCACGCGTTTGATCTACGAACGCATGGCCAAGAGCGACAAAGAATATCACTTGGAATTCACCACCAACTTCACTCGCAACTGGTTCCAAAACACGCATTTCGACTTTGTGAAAGCGCGCAAAATTGGTTACATCATTTCGGGTGTGCTGATGTTGGCTGCCATCGTTTCGCTGTCGACACGCGGCTTGAAACATGGTATCGACTTCTCGGGCGGTCGCAACTATGTGGTTCGTTTCGAGCAACCTGTGAATGCCGATGAACTGCGCGAAACACTCGAAGGCGCGTTCGAAGGCTCGCAACTGAGCGTCATCACCATGGGTAGCGACAATCAGATTCGTATTTCGACCAACTACGCTGTAGAAAACAGCAGCGATTCCATCGACGATGTGATCGAAACAATGCTCTACACCAATTTGAAACCTTACCTGAACGAGCAGGTTACGAAAGAGATGTTTGTTCAGCGCTACACGGTTGAAGATGGTGTTTATGCCGCTTCGGTCGAGAATAGCGAAGTTACAAACTACGGTATTCAAAGTTCGCAAAAAGTTGGTCCGTCGGTTGCCGACGACATCAAATCATCGGCCATTTGGTCGGTTGTGTTTGCGTTGCTTGGCATCGGACTCTACATTCTGCTCCGCTTCCGCAAATGGACCTTCTCGGTTGGTGCCGTTGTCGGTTTGATGCACGATGCGCTGTTCATCTTGGGTGTTTACTCCATCTTCTACTCGATCATGCCGTTCTCGCTCGAGATTGACCAATCGTTCATTGCCGCCATTCTTACGGTAATTGGTTATTCTATCAACGATACGGTGGTTGTGTTCGACCGCGTGCGCGAAAATGCAGGACTCTATCCGAAACGCGCCTTTGGTCGCACCATCAACGAGGCTCTTAACTCAACCCTGAGCCGTACGTTCAGCACCTCGTTGAGTACGTTTGTGGTATTGATTGCCATCTTCATCTTTGGCGGCGAAACAATCCGCGGATTTGTATTTGGCATCATGCTGGGCGTTGTCGAAGGCGTTTATTCTACGCTGTTCGTTGCCACACCAATCACCTACGAACTCAATCGTCTGAAAAATAAGAAAAAAGGCATTGTAGAAACCGACGAAAAAGAGGCATAATTCTGCAACATCGATAAGAAAAGGCGTTCCTTTTTGGGCGCCTTTTTTGTTTGAATAAACAATAAATAATGAAGAATGAATAATATGTGGGGCGGTGCGGCAATGTGGCAATTAAGAATTATGAATTTAGAATTAAGATTATGGTTCCACAGCTAACTGGAGAGGGTTAACTTTTCAACTCGTCAACTTTTCAACCCACTTTATTGACTTTCATACTTTCTACTTTCATACTCATCTGCTCTTTGTCTGCCAAAAAATGCCGTTGATACTGAATTATTTTGCAGAAAATTGTGCCGATTTTGCTCACTCAAAAAAAAGCAGTAACTTTGTCAGTTAAATGCCGTTCTGTCGGTTGTAAAATTTAAGAAATGCGGGCTACAGAAGGGTCTTAAGGTAAATTTTCTATTCGCAATTTGAAAAATTGAAAAATCTCGGAAAAATCTAACACAAAAAATACCATGAAACACATTCTAAACACAAAAATGATGGCGGTGGCGGCGCTTTTGTTCGCTGCTGCTACGCTGTCGGCCAAAGAGATGGTGGTCGAAATTAAGAATTTCGATTCCAAGCGCGGCACTTTCACGCTGAATACCTACGGCGAAAAGCCCGCTGGTTCGAGTGTCGATTTCTACAACGATTTCGGCGCAACGAGTGGCAACACCTACAATCAGATTCCTGGTCAAAAAGAGGCGACGCTCGACCTTTGGGGCTGGGAGGGTTGCACCATCGACAGCATCACTTTCGGCATGCGGTCGAACAAAAACGAAGGTCGCGTGCAAGCCAAAGTGGACATCTACAAAGGCACAAAAGCCACTTCGGTCTACGATTCGGGCATCAAAGAATTTAATAACGAAGGCTGGTACGGCAACTGGGTGCGCTTCAGCAATAACGTCACGGTGGACATCACCAAAGAGATGACCACGAAACGCGAAATCGTTGAAGATGAGTATGTTACCATCACAGTTACGGGCGGTGACAAGGCAGGTATGTCGGTCTATCTCGATCGCTTGACCATTTACTACACGCCCGCTGCTGGCGTTGAAACCGAAAAACCGCTGCCATACAAATTTACCAAACTCGGCAAAACCGATGTGCTGGACGATGGCGACATCTGCATTTTGATAAATGGCTCGAATAATGGCGCATGCGAAGTGGACACCTCGGAAACAAATCCCTATCTTGGTGTTACGGCTGTGGGAAATCTTTCTGAAGTTTATGTCCCTGAAAATAACTCGCTTGGCTATGCCGAGTTGCTCTTTTTCGAGATGAAAAAGAAGGACGACGCTTGGCAGATGATCGACCAATTTGGCGATACGCTGGGCTGCAAAGGCACTACGCACATGACGCAGAACAGTGGCGTGACGACATGGAACATCTCGTTTGGAAAATATGTTGGTGCACCGCATACTATTGCCAGCACAAACGAAAAATATGGCAGCATCCAGTACAATTATGAAGCGAACCCGCAGCGTTTCTCGAATTACACATCGAGTCAAGGAGCGGTTTATCTCTGCCGCCGTGGTGAGCAACAGAAAGAGGTAGAAGCAACGGCTTTTGCCATTACCGATGCGCGCGAAATGACCACTTGCACCGACACGGTGATTGTGCGCCATCAGTTTACGCCAACCACCGCCACCGATCAGCGCGTGATTTGGAAGTCGCTCAATCCTGAAGTGGCAACCGTGCGCGATGGCATTGTGCGCCCCGTAGCAAAAGGAACTGCAAAAATTGTGGCCATCAGTCGCGCCAACGCTGCACTTTCCGACACTTGCGTGATAACCGTGGAAGAGTGCACCGTTGAGAGCGTAATGATAATGGACGAGAAAGGCAAAGAGAGAGTCGTTTCTCTTGGAATTTATGAATGTGCCGACGAGACCACTACGCTCACAGCCGCCATCAATCCAAGCAATGCGCCAATAAACGGCGTGGTTTGGGAGAGCAGCAACGACAGCGTTGTAACCGTGGTCGATGGCGTGCTGACGCCTGTGGCTGCTGGCACTGCCGATGTGATTGTGAGAACCCTCGATGGCGACAAAATGGACACTTGCTACGTGACAATTCTTCCGTGCGAGATCGAAGATATTGAGTACAAATATCCCGAAACCGACAAAGAATTTACGCTGAAAGATTGTGGCGGATTGGTCGATGGTAAGGGTGAACGCTTCCAGATTTATGTTACCGTTATGCCAGAATTTTTGACCGTGAGTGAGGAGGATTTCGTATGCAAATCAAGCAACGAAAGCGTAGCGACGGTCTATTTCAGTGTTGGTGAAATCACACAATCGATTTGCGCAACAGTTCACGCCATTGCACCTGGTACGGCTACTATCACCATTGCATCGGCCAAAGACGAGAGCATAAAAGTGGAGAGCAAGGTTACCGTGGTTTCGTGCGAAACGGCTCTTGGCGAGGTGGAATTGAACGCTATTTATGCTGAAAATGGTACTATCTACGCCGATGGCGACATGCGCATTTTCACCGTTACGGGCATCGATGTAACCGAACTGAACGGACAGCTCAATGGCATCTATGTGGTGCGCCTCGGTGGCAATTCTTACAAAATTTCAGTAAAGTAAGCCTTTGAATGATAATTGATTAACCAAAATATACCATGAAAACACACACTAAATTTTGGCTAATAATTTTTGCGCTACTTTGTGCTGCAGGTCATGCAAGTGCGGTAACGCTCTATACCCACGAAAAAGAATATTTCGTTACTTCTGAGGCGAATGGTGCAACCATTTTGGCCGAAATCGATGGTGACAGCACCGAAATTTTCAGTTTTTCCACTGAAAAAAATGATGCGTCGCAAGCTCCGACTGTAGGAACTGGAGCAAATGACAAGAGTTTGCGTTTATATTATGATTCGAGCAAAAAAGGCAATGGCGCATCTATCACATTCACTCCGCTTGGCGATGTGGTAATCAGAAAAATAGTGTTTATTGTTACGCACAATTACACTCCTACGATGATCTACAAAATTGCAGGTGGCGAAAAAAAATCAACCACATGGAATGGTGATACGCTCACGGTTGACAATTTGTATTTGACCTCTGATCAGCCGATATTTCTCCAAAATGCGAATACTGAAAGCAAACAGTTGCGACTCCTTAAGTGGTTCATCACCTATTCCGTTGGAAAATGCACTGCACCCACGGCGGAGCTGGCGTTCAACACCAGCAGCGTGACCATGGAGGTGGGGCAGAGCGAAAAACTGCTCTTGAACGCTGGCGCAGGCAATGGTAACACCATTTTGTTCAGCAGTAGCGACCCATCGATTGCGCAAGTCGATGCCGATGGCTTGATAACGGGCGTGGCGCGCGGCGAGGCTACCATCACGGCTACGCAGGCTGTGTTCGACGATGGCGCAGTGGAGTACTGCAGTCAGGCGGTGCAAGTGCCAGTAACTGTTGAGCCGACTTCGTATGTCATCACTTGGCAAACGCCCTA
>CAZGVF010000027.1:6795-8213 GCA_964528925.1 uncultured Paludibacteraceae bacterium
GAAGAGTTTAGCAGCACTGGCTCGTTGAGTGCGCTGAAAAGCGACGAACGCGTCGAGACGAATGTGACTGAGACCTATAGTGGAACTTTTGGCATAAAAATGGCCAACAACGGCGAGTACATTCAGGTGAATATTCAAAATCCAGAAAAGGTAACTTTCAATTATAATCGCAGAGGTGGTAGTGTAGTTGCAAATGTGCTTTTGCAGTATTCCACAACAAACACCAACGAAGAGTCCTTTGTAACCATGGATACTTGGAATGTTGGCGGCTCGCAAACTACGAACACGATGACGCTCACCAACTCCAAGCCTTTCCCTTACGGGACCATTTATGTGCGTTTTCTCTACGAACAGGGGAGTGGCAATATCGCTGTCGGACCAATCAGCATCAGCACGGCTACGCAATTTCCGCCTGCAACGCTGTTTGTTACCTACTGCTGCGACGCTTGGCCAACGCAACCGACCATAGCCTATACTTACGCTGAAGGCAAATCGAGCATCGATGCTGATGCGAGCGAAACGTTGGCTGCTCCGACCATCACCAACGAAAATGTCAACTACAAAGGCACGCTGTCGTTCGCGTCGAGCAATCCGCAAGTGGCAACCGTCGATGCCACCACGGGCGAAGTAACTGCCGTGGCTGCTGGCACTGCCAACATCATTGCTACTTGGAGTGGTGATGAAGATTTTTGCGATGTTACGGCCTCGACCGAGGTTGTGGTAACGGGCAAAATTTCGCTCATCTACGATCGCAACGCTGCCGATGCCACGGGCGATATGGCTGAAGAGAAAATCGATGCTGGCTCGGTTGAACTTGTCGAAAATGGTTTTGCGCGCACGGGTTATCACTTCTTGGGCTGGGCCATAACTGCCGATGGCAAAGTGAACTATTCCGACAAACAGGCCATCGAACTCACTACCAGCATCACGCTCTATGCCGTTTGGGAGATAAACAACTACGCTGTAACCAAAGGCGACGAGTTGAACGGCATATTCACGTTGAGTGCCGAGACGGTGAACCATGGCGATAGCATTGTGGTAACTACAACGCCCGCAACGCACTATCATTTTGAAAATCTCTCGATTGATCCTGCCGAAAATGGCACTATCGATGGTCAAATGGTGAAAAATATTGTTGGCGCGCTTACCATCACTGCCAATTTTGTTGAAGATACGAAATACACCATCAACTGGAGCAACAACGACGCTGTGATTGGCACCACGCAAGTGTATGCTGGCGAGGCTTTGGCGGCTGTGGTCGAGGCTGAAGTTACGAGTTGCGACACCGAAAATTATCCCGATTTCTATGGCTGGAGTGCTACGCCTTATGGTTCGGCTGCCGAGCCAAAAACTGAAGCGCCCGCGCTCGTTCCGCTCACCTACAAGCCTGTGGCCGATGGCGAAACGCTCTACGCTGT
>CAZGVF010000027.1:8313-12160 GCA_964528925.1 uncultured Paludibacteraceae bacterium
ACTATTCGTCGTGGACGGCTTCGTTCAGCGGCACCAATGTTACGCTGAAAAATGTGGCAGGTTCGAGTTACACCATTCAGTACAATTCGGCGAATGTTTGGTTTGCCGCATACAAAACCAACGAAAAACCGATTCAACTGATCCGTTCGGGCGCGCTCGCCACCAAATGGATGTCGGCATGCTGCACTGCGGCGCCATTCACCGAGGTGAAAAATGCCACGCTGTTGCTCGATACCGTTGTGGTTGGCTCGACTACCCAAATCGATCTGACAACGCTCATCATTGGCACGGGCAATGGCAACGACATCACTTTCAAATTGGCTGAAAATTATGCTAATGTGGCACTTGCGGGTAGCACTTTCGAAGGTAGCGTTCTCGGCAAATTCACGGTGATTGTGGAACAGGCCGCCAAAGATGGCAAATGCTACAATGCCAACGAAATCGTCATCAGCATTGAACCGAAGAATAGCACCATCGTCTTCGATAGAAATGATGCCGATGCTACTGGCGAAATGGCTGATTTAGTGGCAGAAACGCTTGTCGATCAAGAACTTACCGAGGTTGCTTTCGAAAAAATCGGCTATCATTTTACTGGCTGGAACACGCTTGCCGATGGCACTGGCACGACTTATGCCGACAAAGCCACAGTTGCGATGCACAGCATGACGCTCTATGCGCAGTGGGAGATAAATCAATATGGTGTTACGCTCAACCAAACTGGCGATGGCGAAGTAGAAATCGCTAGTGAAGTTGAACACGGCGGCAGCGTTACCATTGTGGCAACGCCTGCTACTGGCTACAAATTGGGCGAAATCACCATCACGCCCGAGACGGCTGGCACGCTCAGCGGCACGACCATTTCGGACATTACCGAAGCCATCACGGTGAATGTGGAATTTGTTGCTTTGGCGCAATATACCATCACCTATCGCGATGCCGACAACGAGAAAATTTACGAGGAGAAAATCTACGAAGGCGAACATTTGAATCCCGATCTGTCGCTGTTTGGTTGCGAGCGCATGCCGTTCATCGGTTTCTCGCCAGTCGAGGTGGCGGATGTCGAGACTTTCGAACCAATCACTCTGGTAGAGACGGAGATAACAAGCGACACTACGCTGTGGGCGGTTTACACCTACAATCGTCCGAATAGTGGCTTGTTCGATCCCGCCAAAACCACAAAAAGCGAGTTCCGCATCTATGCCGATTACGATGGCGTGGAGAAATTTGCCGGCGCATTGACTAGCGGTAAATACAAGATGGTCAGCACTTTAGACGATGCCGAGGCGTTCACATTCACGAGCGTTGGCGATAGCATTTTTACCATCAAACACGGTTCGAAATATGTTGGCTACGGCACATCTGGTACCGATTTGAAGGAGTCGACTTCGGCCTATAATTGGAAAGTTTCGGAAGGAACGAAAGGCTCGTGGCGCGTCACTTCGGTCAACTATCCAACGCGCGCCATCGTCTACGGCACGGGTACAAAATCGTTTGGCGCATTTGCTACGCAAAACATCAAAACGACCGACACCATTTACTACGACATCGAAATTGGCTATAACACGGCTGCGCGCTACACCTCGTCGCTCAACTGCGATTTTGTGTTTGTCGAAGGTGTGTCGCTGCCAGCCAACGATACCATAGAACTTGACGAGAAAAAGACGCTTGTGGCAACATTTACGCCCGAAAATCCGACCAATCGTACGCTCGTCTGGAAATCTAGCAGCGAGGCGGTTGTCACAGTCGATGCCGCAACGGGCGAAATCACTGGCGTGGCTCAAGGTTCGGCTGTAATCACGGCTACCTCGGTCGACGATGACAGCTATAGCGCATCGTGCCGCGTGCTTGTGCGTCGCTCGGTTACTGAAATATCGCTCGATCAGTTAGCCATTTCGGTGAAAGAATGCGACGACAATGGCGTTGCGCTCACGGCTACAGTTCTGCCCGAAGATGCCACAAATCCGAAAGTTATTTGGTCGTCAAGCGACGAAACGGTTGCCATTGCAAGTGGCGAAGGCGTGGTTTATGGCTACAAACCCGGCACTGCGGTGATTACTGCAACCACTGTCGATGGTGGATTAACGGCTGAATGCGAGGTTACGGTGCTCGAGTGCGTGAAGGTGACGAACATCGCGCTCGATTTTGACACTTTGACTTTCAGAACTTGCGAAAAACTGACTCAGCAACTCACGGCTACAGTTTCGCCCGACGATGCCGAAGATAAAACTGTTACTTGGAAATCGAACAATACGAAAGTCGCCACGGTGAACAACGGCTTGGTAATGCCTGTCGCTATTGGCGAAACGGTGATTACCGCGACTGCCAACGATGGTTCTGGTGTTTCGGCCAAGTGCGTGGTGGTGGTCGAAGATTGTCCCGATGCCCTCGAAATGGTAGAAACCATCGACGGCGTGTTTGTTCGCAATGGCAGCATTGTGATTGAGCGCGAAACGGCTGCTGACATCTTTGTCTATAGTGCCGCTGGTCAGATGGTGGCTTGTAAAAATGGCGTTGCGAGCGCAAATATCAGCGTTCCGCAGGGCGTTTATGTGGTTGCCATCGGCTCACAAGCGACAAAAGTTGTGGTGAAATAATCGCCACGAAGAATAATTTGCGGAGGCGCAGTTTGCTGCGTCTTCGCTTTTTTTTGTATCTTTGCAAATAGTTTTGAGATTTTTGTAATGGACGAAAAACGAACGCTTTTAGGTTCAAATCTTGCTGATTTACAGGCTATTGCTGCCGAACTTGGCTTGCTGCGATTTGCCGCTGGTCAGTTGGCGCGGTGGCTCTATGTGAAGCGCGCTGCCTCCATCGATGCCATGACCGACATCTCGGCAAAAAATCGTGCGCTGCTGGCCGAAAAGTTCCAACTTGGCTTGCAACCGCCTGTGCATGAGGTGGTTTCGTGCGACGGAACGAAAAAATATCTGTTCCAAACGGCGCATGGCATGGTCGAGACGGTTTATATTCCCGAAGATGATCGCGCAACGCTCTGCGTGTCGTGCCAAGTGGGCTGTAAGATGAATTGCGCCTTCTGCATGACGGGCAAACAGGGCTGGAGTGGCAATCTGTCGGCGGCTGAGATAATGAACCAGATTCTGAGCGTTCCCGACAGCGAGCGACTCACAAACATCGTGTTCATGGGCATGGGCGAGCCGTTCGACAACACCGACGCTATTCTGCGCGCACTCGAAATTCTAACGCAGCCTTGGGGCATGGCGTGGAGTCCGCGTCGCATCACGGTTTCGACGGTGGGTTTGTTGCCCGGACTGCGTCGTTTTTTGGCTGAAAGCGAGGCGCATTTGGCAGTGAGTCTGCACAATCCATTCTCCGATGAGCGACTGAAAATGATGCCTGCTGAAAAGGCGTTCCCGATAGAAACGGTGGTGGCGGAGCTGAAAAAACACGATTTTGCGCATCAACGGCGTGTCTCGTTCGAATATATTGTTTTCGAAGGGCAAAACGACACGCCGCGTCACGCACGCCAGTTGGTGAAACTGCTCAGCGGGCTGCCTTGCCGCGTGAATCTGATTCGTTTCCACCGCATTCCCGACTCGCCGTGGTGCAGTCCGTCGGACGAGCGCATGGTGTGGTTGCGCGACTATCTCACCGAAAATGGCGTGATTTGTACCATTCGTCGCTCGCGTGGCGAGGATATTGCAGCCGCCTGCGGACTTCTTTCAACTAAAGAAAAATGCTGATAATCAGCCGATTATAAAACCTTTCAACAACCTATTGCACAAAAACGCTAAAATCGCTAACTTTGTTTTTTTATTGCGATGATTTCGCGCAATGATAAACTCGGACGTGGCATGCCGCGTCCTTACAAGCTTTTCTAACCAGAAAT